>NZ_LDUK01000020.1:0-110887 GCF_001043575.1 Bacillus sp. LK2 | reverse complement strand
CTTAAGTTGATGGATGTGTGGCGGGACCCCTATATACAAAAATCACAGTTAAATAAGCTTAGAAAAGTTAATTTTATTTTGAAATAACTTATCTAATTTTTAGGAATGTCCTTAAAATATCATTTGTAAATTCAAACTCATTAAAGTTAAGAGCCACTTTATGCTTAACAAAGCCTGGGGTAGGCTTACTCCTAAAATCACCTAAACTTTGCCCGAAAGCCTCTCCACGATCAACTACAATTTTAATAGGCAATTCCCTTATAGTTACCTTGTTTCTATTTAATAAATACCAAATTGGAAATACATCATGTAAGGGGCTTCCTAGAATTCCAGGTACGCTTTGTGAATAAAATTGATAATAAAAATTTAATAATGGTTTAATAATTAAACCTATTGGATCTTTTGTTTTCTGATGAAAATGATCAATCTGTTCGACTTGTTGAGGTGTAATAAGAGCTCTTTGTGTGACATTCAAAGGGATAATTGTTAAATTTTTGGCATAAGTAATGATAATGTTGGCTGCATACGGATCACTATGGAAATTAGCTTCTGCAGATGCTGTAACATTCCCTGGGTAAAAAATAGCCCCTCCCATTAATAAATATTCTTTAGCTTCTTGCATAAGTTTTAGCCCTAAAACAAACGTTGTAGCTAAGGAGGTAAGTCTTCCAACATTAACAATTGTTAAATCGTTTATGTGTTGCTCTACCAAATCTAAAACCATATGTAGAGGATAAATTTGATAATTTATTGAAGGGGTAATAATTGGCCCTAAACCTTCTGGACCATGAACATCTGGATAATATTCTGCTGTAATACCTGTCAGGGTACAGGATGCTCCTTCATAAACAGGTATATCTTTGTTTCCTGATAAATACTTTAAGTAATTTATATTTTTAAGCACCTTTTCTCTCGGGACATTTCCATAATCCGCTACAATACCGACTATTTCAATTTCTTTAGTAAAAAAAGAATATATAAGTGCTATTGCATCATCAATTCCAAAATCACCAAAAAGTAAAATTTTTTGTTTCATCATTTTCCCTCTTTCATTATATTATATTTGATATTACGATCCTCTTCTAAGCGATATATATTTCGTTATAAATAAGTTATTCTTTACAACCAATAAATATTAATGACACATAGTAATATGTAATGCTTTTATCTTTTCTAATAGGCAAATACTATTAACCTAATATACATTGTGTAAGCTAAGTATAGAAAAAATTTTGAAATCTTTATATAATACAAGGGTAGTCCATACAAGGATTGCCCTTGTTTTATAGTTTTTATTTTTAATGATGATAGGCGATTGGAAAAGAAGGTATACAGAAGGTGAAATTAGATTACTTAAATTCATGAAAATGTTAAAGCAAACAGGGATGTCTTCTAGCAAATAACTTATTAGACGATTAAAAACGTATAATACGAAAGGGGGATAGATTTAGTAAGGGTTTTGTCCATATGAGACACCCCCTCACTAAAGATAAATTGTGATTACACATATAGCAGATATAAAACTACAAACGGTTTCTATAGAAGGGGTAAAACAAGTCTATAAAGACATATTATCTTTTCCGATAAAAACAGAAACAGCAACATTTATTCAATTTGAAGTCACACCTTACACAACAATTAGTTTCCAGGAAGTATATGAACCGATTGCACCTGCGCATTTCGCTTTTGAGATTCCTTATTCAAAATTTCATAAAACGGCAAAATGGCTAGAAGGATCTGGGTTACTCATTGCGAAATGGAAAGATGGTCATACAATTGATGAGGAGAACGGTCTTTTCAATTTATACTTTAGAGATGGCGATGGAAACCTTCTCGAAATTATCGCACATAGCTATGTTGAGGAAAATATATTAGTTCCGCATTCACCTTTAAACATTTTATATGTAAGGGAAATTGGTCTTCCGGTTAAAAGTGTGCCCGTATTTACAGAATGGTTGAAATCAAATCTAGACATGAAAACGAAGGAAGATGGGGATATTTTCAACTTTGTTATTGGTGGAACTGCATATATTGTTGCAACTTGGTGGCAGCGACCTTGGATTCCAATTGCGATGAAAGCTTTACCACCGAAAGTACACGTATCTTTCGGAACATCTGATCACGCATTTTTAAAACGAATTCAAAATAATTTTAAGAAAAATAGTGTTTCATTTGAAAGCAAACATAATGAAGTATTATTTATTCAACAGGGGTATACATTTTCTGTTTTGCATACACCAGATTTTCATTCCGGTATTCCTAGAAAATTAAACTTACCACTTTCTATATAATTATAGGAAGTGGTAAGTTTTTTGCATTTTCATGAAGAAGGGATTCAGCATAATTACACTGAATTTATAGAGGAGTGTAGGGTGTAATACTAATTTACTGTAAGGAGAGAAATGAATTGAATTTAGGAAATCCGATAGCAAAAGGAAATACGGCTGAAATTTATCTTTGTGATAATAAAGTTGTGAAACTATTTAAAGAATACCTCCCTAATACAGAATCTCTATATGAAGCACAAAAACAGAAGTATGCATATTCACGTGGTTTACACGTTCCTAAAGTATTCGAAGTTACAGAGATACAAGGTAGACAAGCTATTATTATGGAATATGTAAAAGGGAAAAGTGTTGGTGAGCTTCTGCTAAATAATTTAAGTGAAGCGGAGCATTACATAAGTATGTGTGTTAATGAACAACAAAAGATTCATGCTATTTCTGTAAGCTCGGATGAAATAGAACAGATGGAAGAGAGACTTTATCGTCAAATTCAATCTGTTCAAAATCTAGATGAGAAACAAAAGAAGAATATATTGAGCAAAATGGATTCAATCGTGTTTGAACCTAGATTATGTCATGGTGATTTTCATCCGTTTAATTTAATTATGAGTAATGATAATGTGAAAACTATAGATTGGGTTGATGCTAGTTTAGGTGATATTCGTGCAGATGTGTTTCGAACATATTTGTTGTACTCACAATCTTCGGTAGAATTAGCTGAAATGTATTTACATATATATTGCAGGAATACCGGAATATCAAGAAATGAGATTTTTCAATGGGCACCTATTATTATTGCGGCTAGAATATCTGAAAATGTATCTGCTACAAACATTGAATATTTGAATGATCTGGTAGCACAGTATTGTAATTAAAGAAAAACTTTCGATATTTTAATTTTTAAATTAAATACGTTCTAACAATACAAACAGATGAGTAAAGGTATTGAGATTTACAATCAGATATTAAATTTGCAAAGAAGGAGTCCATTTTATGAAATCTTTTGAATCGATTTCAGGGGAACCTGAATGGGAGGAATCTGCTCCCGCGCTACAAATTTCGAAGCTGTATAAACAATTCGGCGAGTTTATTGCAGTCAATCATATTGATTTAACTGTTCCGAGGGGATCTTTTTATGGAGTTGTTGGCCCTAATGGGGCAGGAAAAACTACTTCGTTGTCGATGGCTGTTGGTTTATTACGACCAGATGGCGGGAACGCTAAAGTTTTTGGGGTTGATGTTTGGGGAAATCCTGCACAAGCAAAGACATTGATCGGGGTATTACCAGATGGATTGGCCTTGCCGGAAAGACTTACTGGTCGCGAATTATTAACATATATGGGCCTGTTAAGAGGAATGAGTGCCAAAGAAGTTAATCGACGAACAGAAGAATTACTTACAATACTAGAATTGAATAATGCTGAAGGAACGCTAGTTATCAATTATTCTACTGGCATGCGTAAAAAAATTGGTCTTGCACTTGCACTCCTCCATGCACCGAAATTACTCATTCTCGATGAACCATTTGAGGCAGTAGATCCTATTTCTGCAACTACTATTAAAAAGATTTTACAGAAATTTGTTAGTTCTGGTGGTTCAGTAGTATTTTCAAGTCACGTCATGGCGTTAGTTGAACAACTTTGTGATCACGTTGCAATTATTTCCAAAGGAAAAGTGGTATCTTCAGGAACAATGGTAGATGTTTGCGGTGAAGAAACGCTCGAAGACATTTTCGTTCAGTTAGTAGGCGTCCCTGCTGTTAAAGGAGGAGAACTGTCTTGGCTAGTGTTTTGATTCGAATGAAGTTATCAATCCTAAAAAATTCAATGAATAGTGGTAAAGCAGTTCTTTTAATTATTACAGGAATAGTGGGTTTATTGATAGCAATTGGAACCATCTTGCTCTTTTCTTTCTATCCTACGGAACATAACGTTTCAAAAAGTATTCTATATGTGATATTCGCTCTGTGGACAGTAGGGTGGATTTTAGGCCCACTTCTTACTGGGGGAGATGGAATGTTACGTCCTGAATATTTCGCGCTGCTTCCACTCACTTCATTTAAACTTGCTAGGGCGTTACTCGCTGTAGCTTTTATAGGATTAGGCCCACTTGCTAGTCTTATAGCATTCATAGGATTATTAATTTACGCAGCTAGGGCTAGTTTAACTGCAACTATAGTTGCAGTTCCAGCAATTATTTTACAGTTAATATTTGTCGTGCTGTTATCAAAAGTAGTAGTTAGTATAATTGGTGAGACGATGAAATCAAGGATCGGTATGGAATTTGGAGCAATGCTCTTTGGTTTCATCATTGCGTTTTTAAATGTAGGCTGGTATGCACTTCCTGCTATTAATGGGATAACACTTAACGAACCTACATTTCTTTACATGTTTCCGTCTAGTTGGGCGATACTTGCTGTAGAGTTTGCTATTCAATCTAATTGGTTATTAGCTTTTGTTTTATTAATTGTTCTAACAATATTATGCGGACTGCTTTTATTTATATGGACGACATTACTGATGAAAAGTACAGTGAAGGATACTAAGAAAATCCAAAATACGATTACTATTATTAAACATAGAAAAGCTCTACGAATCTTTTCAGAAAAGAAAATTGGAGCAATAATAACTAAAGAATTAAAAAGTTGGGGAAGAGATCCACAACGAGGTCGTTTCCTCCGGATGGGTATTTGGATAGGAGTGTTTTATGGTATTTTAATTACAAGTGCTCATATATCGTATTTAATGCCTTGGGCAGGGGTAATTATGATTGTTTTCACAAGTATGTTTGCCTGCAATATATATGGGTTTGATGGGAGTGCATTATGGTTAACATTAACGACACCTGGCGCAGAACGGATTGATGTGCGTGGTCGCCAATTGGCTTGGTTGATAGCTATTGGCCCGATTGCAATTTTAACAACAATTATTTTCACTATCTATAGCGGACTTACTTTCGTTTATCCTTGGGTATTTGCGATAATTCCGGCATTACTCGGTGGAGCTGCAGGTCTTATTATGTTGTTTTCTGTATTTAACTTAATCCCAATAACTGATCCTCATCGCCGAGGAAGAGGAACCGTTATCTCAGGTGATGATATGAGTGCCAGTAAAATGTTTATAACAACGTGGTTAATGATGGTGATGGTATTAGCAACAGCTATACCCGCTTTGTTAGTTGTATGGATTGGGACATTACTACATATAGAGCTCTTACAATGGCTAGGTGTACTGACTGGCATTTGTACAGGAGTGTTTTTAGCTTGGTGGCTTGGTCGAATTGCTTACTTAAAACTTGAAAAAAGTGGCCCTGAGTTGCTATTTGCAATGAAAAGTGGCATGAAAATATTGCGCGATGATAACAAAGAGAAAAATAACAGAATGGCGGCTGAATTACCTAAGAAAAAACTTGCTGTTGTTGTTCTATTAGTATTTATGGGTATCTTTTTTTTGATTCATCAAAGTATAATACCGTTAATTTTTGAGATATTTAGTGTAGATGAAAAAGTTCGTCTTTTCTTTCTCCCACGCTACTTTTCGCATATTGTTCGTATTCCTATAATCGTCGTATTTACTGTATTAGGTATAGCATCTTTGTATAAAGCTATTTTAATTAAGAAAAGACATGGGAAGGAAGATCAATTTATAAAAGATGAAATGTAGAATATACCTAAAAATAAACTAGTAATTACATGATGTTGTTCAACTATGATAACCGTGTAGTTGAACAACATCTGTGTTATATGTTAATGAAAGAATGATTATTTTCGATCTTCATTCTATAAAGATTCATTATCCGTACTTGTTCCTCAGTTAATTCTTCTTTATCCCAATACATATGCATTAAGCTATATTCGAATATCTCCTTTAATTTAATAAACAATGGTAGCTGGTCTAGCATCTCTTTAGGTAAATCATGTTCCTCTTTGTATCCTTCAACTATTGCTTTTGTAATAGAGTTCTCATAGTCAACTATGTTACCATTCCCAACGAATGAATATTCTATCGCACTATAGATTGGAACTGCCAAATCGAATATATAAAAATGTTTTTCACAGTCTTGAAAATCAATCATAGTTAAATTCAAATCATTTTCCACTAATATATTTTCTAGCCATAAATCTCCGTGTATTAACCCGTAATTTGAAGGGGATTTTGAAAGTTCCTGTATAGAAGTTAAAACATCAGATGCAATTTCTCTTATAGTAGTTTCTTCTATAGGGATATAGTGAAGAAAATTATATTCTTCATTTTCATACCAATCGTTTATATGTATTACCGGTTCAATACTTTCAAAGTTTTTAGATATACGATGTAATTTGCCGATTTGTTGTCCTAATTTTTTAAATACATTGGAATTCCATTCGCTTTTTGGCAAATGAATACCGGGAGCAGCTTTATATAATACAGTAAAGAGTTCTTTGTCTAGTGTTATTTTTTCTACTAAATTCCTCGTTAAAGAAGGTATTATTGGAGGTACTCCTAATCCTTCTTTATATAAAAAGTCCGTATATTTTACTTCTTCCAACTGCTCTTCATAAGTTTTATAGTTAGTTATTCTAACGAAATAATTTCCTTGTTTCGCGAGACATTGATACATTTCATTTGTTACTGGTGTAATGTTAATAAAATCCAATGGATATAGCTCGTTAATTCGTTTAAGTATTTCTTTTTCTATATTCTTCATATTAACTTCCTTTCCAAACATGGCTTTTCCATTTACAAAGCTACTAGTTTCTTAACTTACAAAATTCGTGTTTTATTTTACAGAATCCTTTGAAAAGTATTTCTCAGACTGATTAAGTTTGAACTTTATTGGAAATTTAAGTAAATGTATGACAAAATAAGATAGCTGAAAAAATATGAAAATAAAAGTTACATATAGTATTTAAAGATTTTAGAGGATATTTAACGTTATAAATCACAAGAAATATCAAAAGAAAGAAATGGATAGCTCGTATAATTTTATTCAGGGGTGAGGTTAATGAATGAACATATACAACTTATGATCGATTGGATTGAAACAAATTTAAATAGTGAATTTTCATTAGATGCATTATCTAATTATATGGGTTTTTCTCCTTATTACTGTTCTTTTAAATTTCACCAAGTAACAGGTATAAGTATTAGACGCTATACTCTTCTTAGGAGATTGTATTTATCTACGGAAGATTTGATGAATGATAGAAAGATAATTGATATTGCATTTGAATATGACTATTCTTCACAAGAGGCTTATAGTAGGGCTTTCAAAACTATTTTTGGTATAACTCCAAGAGAATTCCAGCTTAAGCAAATGCCTGTTCAATCATTTAGTAAACTCTCAATCAATAATGGTAAGGAGTGGTGTAGAATGAATATTTCTAGAAAAATTGAGGTAGAACAGTTAAGAAATAAAAAGAGTGAGTTGTTTGATAGAGATGTACTTAACATATTAAATGGTCAAGTTATGTATGAAGAATTTGAAAATGAAAAACTAATGGGAGAGTCTGATTACGCTCCATTTAATGAAGCAATGTGTGTAAACGCAGCTACTACACAGGTTTTTGATGATGAGTTTATTAAAATGAGGGCGAAGGGGCATAATAGCTCAGTAGAAGATTATATAAAAAAGGTTATTGATCCATTAGAGAATCTTTTTAAGAGAGAGTATAAATGTATCGTTTTATGGTTTGGTGAAGATATGTTTTGCCAAATAAATCTACTTACATTACTTTCATACCTTGAACAGTCTGGTTATGAGGGGAAGGTATACATCAATAGCTTCAGAGATGATGAATATAAAGTAAGTCAGATGGAACTTGAGTTAGGAAACTATGATGCTATTTACAATGAAGTAGTAATAAATCATAAAAAGCCATCTCATGAGGTATTACCCGTAATGTATCAAGCAATAGATTTGTATTTAAATATGCTAAAAGAAAAAAATGCAGTAGTAAAGTATATCTCCAAAAATAAAGATTTACCAACACAAGAACTATTAAAAAGGTTATTTAATCTTTTTCCAACAATAGGATATGGGGATCTACAATATATAAAGCTTATTAATAAAGTGAGATAAAAATTGAAACAAATTAGGAGAGAATACGGAAAAAAGATGCACCTAAAAGGATAAGTGCATCTTTTTTTCTTATATTTGTTTAAGTAAATTTAATTCTGCTTCTACAAATGCCATTAATTCTTTTATTGTTTCACTAGAAAAATCAAAACGAATTCCAGCTGCTTCATATACTTCTGTTAAAGATTTAGAGCTACCTAATGATAAAGCTTTTTTATAATTTTCTAGTGCTTGTTTTGGATTTGCTTTATATTGTTTATACATTTGAAGCGCACCAAGTTGTGCGATTGCATATTCGATATAATAGAATGGCACTTCAAAAATATGTAGTACAGGTAACCAGCCAGTTGCTATCCAATTCTCATAACCTTCAATATTTACCACATTCGATTGGTAAGTGTTATGTAATTCTAAATATTTTTCATTTCTTTCTTTAGCAGTATGATTAGGGTTTTCATACATCCAATGTTGGAATTGATCAACGATAAGCATTTGTGGTAAATACTTAATAATATCTTTAAAGAAATCTAATTTTGCTTTTATAAATTCTTCTGTATTCTCATAAAACGCATCCCAATACTCCATCGAAAACAATTCCATTGTCATGCTAGCTAGTTCGGCTGATTCTGAAGGGATTTCTAAATATTTTTGTAGCTCTAGCTGCTTCATACATTCATTATGAATACTATGGCCCATTTCATGGAGGAAAGTAGTAACATCATCATGTGTATGATTGAGATTCATAAAAATAAAAGATAATTGAGAAGCAGGTAAGTGTTCGCAAAATCCTCCGGGTCCTTTTCCTTTACGACTTTCTAAATCTAAGCAATCATTTTTATGCATACGGCTCAATAATGCAGAAAATTCAGGGTCTAATTTGTGTAAAATGTGAGAACTTTTTTCGATTAAATCCTTCTCGTCTTCAATAGGTCTTAATACTTTTTGATTTGGTGCGGCTGCTTTTAGATCCCACGGACGAAGTGTATCTACTTGAAGCTCAGCTTTTTTCTCATTAAATATATTATCAATAAGTGGTACAACGTATTTACGAATAGATTCTGCAAGTTCGTAGCAATCTTCCGCTGTATAATCAAAACGTTCATATTTTTTGAACATATAATCACGATAATTATCTAATTGAATGTTTTTTGCCTTTTGATGGCGAATTTCAACTAATTTATTTAAGATGTTTTGGAGTTCTTTCTCAACAGTTAAATACTGTTCTGAGATAAGTGTTCTTGCTTTTTTACGTATATCTCGATCTGGATCTTGTAAATATGATTGTAATTCAGTTAGTGTTTTCTCTTCGCCATTCCATATTGCACTTAAACTTCCTGTGATTTCAAAGTACTCTGTTACGAATTTATCTTCTCTTATTTCTAGTTCAATATTTTTCTCGCAAAATAATGTTTGAGCATTTTGTATTTTTTTATCCAACAAACCATAGTCTTTAGAATCTAATTCCATTCGAAAAGGTAATTCTAAATATTTATTATCAAATAAATTTTGATAACGTTTGATAAGTGGTCTTACGTGCTGCTGATCGTATTCAAATGTATCTTTAATATCCTGATTATCTGTATTACATTGAAAAGCGATATAATGAGATCTTAGCTGTTCTTCGATTTCCCAAATTAATTTAGATTGCTCTTTTAGCCAGTTTTCAAGGTCTAGTTTTGAAGAAATGTGTATATCTAATAAAGACGAAAGAGCTTTTTCTAATTCTAGTACATTACTAATATCAATCGTGTTCAAGCGCTGCATTTTACATCCCTCACTTTTTATTTATTCATGGAAATATTCTTCTTTCGCGCTAAAATTCCTTTTTTACCCAAAAAATTTGTACCTATTACACCAATAATAATCATAATTGTACCGATGATATGATAGTAGGCAATTTGCTCGTGTAAGAATACAACGCCTGCGATAATGGTAATAAGTGTAGATAAGTTGCTAAAGACACTTATTTTAGCTGCTTCAATATAAGATAATGAATAGTTTAATAATAAGGCCGTTAGTAAGGATGATAGTAATCCTAAATATAAAATGGAGATAAGAAATGTTCCGTTTGTAAAGGGCTTAAAATATATAATTATTGTACCTTTATTTAAATGATCGACGATTACGATGGAATTAAAACTAATAAAACCGAGCGCTGTCATTGTGTAGGTTAAATCCATTAGCTTGAATTTCTTTGTCATTTTTCGAGCTAACACATTATAGCAAGCAGATGATAATGCTGATAACAGGATGAGAATAACACCGATGAAGCTAGTTTTATGAGCAACGATACCATTCATGATAAATATATAAATGACACCGATGACAGAAATGAGTACAGATGTTTTTTGCCATATATTCGTATACTCTTTTAAAAAATAGGAAGCGAGTATCATTGTAAATATAGGGATAGCAGCCTGTATAATTCCAGCTTCAGATGAACTTGTATATACTAAGCCAAATGCTTGGAAAGCAAAGAACAATGCTGGATAAAATATTGCAAGTGGCAAAAGTGCAAGTATGTTTTTGAATGAAATATTCAACTTTACAAAACCAAAAATAACTGGAATGCTTGCTGCTATGAAAGCAACTGTAAAACGATGAGCAAGAGTATCAAGAGGGTTCGTAATGGTTAATGCTAGTTTCACAAACATAAATGAAAATCCAATAATAAATGAATAGAGTAACGCTGATATATATGCTTTTGTTGTATTTTTCATAATTTCACCTCATAGTAGTTGATTTCTTACTGGCCAGTATACGTACATAGTAATCTTTCTGATCTAGTGCTACAATGTGAACAAATACAAACTGTACCGGTACAAATTAAATGTTGGGGTGGTAATGATGTATAAATATTTACATGTTTTAAACGACTTAGAAAGTATGATTCAAAATGGAGAGATAAAAGAAGGAAAGAAATTACCGTCAATACGATCACTTGTTACGCAATTTGAATGTAATAAGGCTACAATTATACGTGCGCTTCATGAACTAGAAAAGCGTCATATTATTTATTCTGTACCTCAAAGTGGATACTACGTTGTTAAGAAATCTGAGAGTTACATAGAAAATAACGAGATGATTGATTTTGCTTCCTCAGCACCAGATCCAGATGTTTTTCCGTACTTAGATTTTCAACATTGTATTAATAAGGCAATTGATACATATAAAAATGATTTGTTTGTATACGGAACACCGAAAGGCTTATCGTCTTTAATTCCAGTTATTCAAAAACAGCTGGCAAACTATCAAGTCTTCACAAAAGAAGAAAATATCTTTATAACGTCAGGTGTGCAGCAAGCACTTGCAATATTAACTTCTATACCATTCCCGAATGCACATAGCACAATTCTAATTGAACAGCCAAGTTACCATTTATATATTGAATATATAGAAACAAATAACGTCCCTGTAATCGGAATAAAGCGTACGCATAATGGGATAGATTTAGATGAACTAGAGAGGGTATTCCGAACAGAAAAAATTAAATTCTTTTATACAATACCAAGATTTCATCATCCGCTTGGAACTTCTTATTCTAAAAAAGAGAAAGAGAAGATTATTCAACTTGCGAAGAAATATAATGTGTTTATAGTGGAAGATGACTACTTAGCGGATTTAGAAACTGATTCAAAAGTAGATCCGTTTTACAACCAAGATAATTGTAATCATGTTATATATTTAAAAAGTTATTCGAAGATTATCTTCCCAGGCTTACGAGTCGGTGTTGCAGTCATTCCGCAATCTATTGGAGAGGCATTTTATAAATATAAAAAAATATTAGATATAGATAGTCCTATGATTTCACAAGCTGCTTTAGAAATTTACATAAAGAGCGGGATGTTTGAACGGCATAAACATAAAATTAAAGCATCTTACTACAGTAGGTCAAAAAAACTTGCGGAAGTAGTAGAAGGTGTTCAAAATGAAAATCCACATTTGTTTACTTTTAGAGCAGTAGATCCAATTGGAATACACACGTGTTTACAGCTGAAAAGAAACATAGTTACCGACACATTTATTGAAAATGTAAGCAAGAGTCACATAAGGATAGATTCTATTGATAAAAATTATTTAAGTAACTTTCATAAAGAAAGATTGTTAAAGTTAAATGTATCAAATGTAAAAGAAACCAATATTGAAGAAGGTATTTGTAAGATAATTGAGGAAATAAAACGAATGAACCGTGTGGATTTTCAGTTCAAAAAAGAATAATGTTTTTTAGGAGGCTTATTATGAAAAGAAAAATAATAGCCTTGTTTGTATGTATTGCTGTAGTAATTGGAGTGATTACAATTACTATATAATAAAGAAAGTGATAAATGTATAGCGATTGCTATTCACTCAAAGTCAGTTGTTGTTGGCCGAAACGACAATCCTATATCATTTGTGAAGATTTACGCAGGCTCAATTAAAAATAAGGAAGTCGCTATATCAAATATGCAAGGCGAATTTCAATTTTATAATGGAGTTTGCGGTGTAATTACGCTAAAATTTATTACTCCAGATGGAGAAATCTATACGAAAAAATATGAAAGTAAGAGTGTACTCAAAATAATAAAACTTGATAATGAAAATTAAGGAGAATGATATGAAACCATTACAAGGTAAAGTAGCAGTTGTAGCCGGGGCAACAAGAGGTGCGGGTAGAGGTATTGCGATGATGCTCGGCGAAGCAGGCGCAACTGTCTATGTAACAGGAAGAAGTACAAAAGGTAATCTATCCTCTATGGGAAGAACTGAAACGATTGAAGAAACGGCAGAACTTGTAACAAAACAGGGTGGGACAGGAATTGCTGTCCGTGTTGACCATACGGTTGAAGAGGATGTGAAAGTACTATTTGCAAAAATTCAAGACGAGCAAAATGGACAGCTTGATATTTTAGTTAATGATGTTTGGGGCGGTGACCCTTTAACAGAATGGGGCAAAATGTTTTGGGAACATGATTTACATAACGGATTATTGATGCAGCAAAGGGCAGTCCATTCTCATATGTTGACGAGTTATTACGGCGTGCCATTAATGGTGAAAAATAAAAAAGGACTAGTTATTGAAATTACAGATGGCGTCGATTATCAATACCGTGGTAATTTGTACTATAGTTTAGCCAAAGTCTCCACAATTCATTTAGCAGAAGCGATGGCGAAAGATTTAGGGAAGGATAATATTACAGCAGTTGCAGTTAGCCCAGGATTTCTTCGTTCCGAAGCGATGTTAGATATATTTGGTGTAACAGAGGAGAACTGGCAAGAAGGAGCAAAAACTGATCCTCATTTTATTGCATCTGAAACTCCTTTCTTCATTGGAAGAGCTATTGCAGCTTTAGCAAGTGATCCAAATGTACATGAAAAAACAGGCCGTGCGCTTAGTTCATGGGAATTGGGAAGAGAGTATGGTTTTACAGATATGGATGGAAGACGACCGGATTGGGGCAAATATTTTGAGGAGAATGTTTTAAATCAAAATTAATATTTTTTTAGAGCACTCATTTGTAGGAGTGCTCTTTTTAAAATTTAATTATTATAGATTTTCTGTTAAAACAATGGTAAATAATTCCTGTTTAATGATATCCTATAAAGTATAGTTTATTTATTTTATATGGGGGTGAAGTATATGGCAGTTCTTTTAGTGGAAAATTTATATCAAATGTCTATAGTTTTACTGCTCTTATGCTCATTTTGTTTTTATAGATATTTAAAGAAGATGAAAAGAGAAAGAAAGCTTACAGGTTTTGAACTTACGATGTATATCGTAACACAACTTGCGTATTTCATTTGGGCATTCACTTCTTTTATTAAATTATTGTCTAAATCATAATTTGTATTAAAATTATCTATTTTAAGTAGTTCCTGTTACCTTCTAGGAAAATATATATAGTCTGTGTCTAAATCAATTACAATATCACTTAACATATCTTTTAAATAAACCTTTGAAATACGTTGGTAATTATTTTTAACGCAAAATAAAGTAACAATTTCGTTATAAGATAGATCATCTTGTTTTATGCTTTGATACTTTTTCTTCAAATCAGCAATAGAACAGTTACTTCCAATAATATATTCATTTATTTCAAATCCTTCAAATTCAACAATCACTTTATCACTGTTGGTTGCTAGCCAACTCTATAGCTTTAATTTTGGATGAGACATCCATATTGGTTATTTTATATAGTTCAAAAGTTAGTTTGAATACATTTCCATAAAAAGAGAGGATAACAATGAAACAATATAAGTTAGTGTTAGAAGGACCCAAACAACTTAAATGGGAAACGGATGAAGTCAGGTTATTACAGGACGATGAAATAATCGTTAAAACAATAGCTGGTGCAATAAGTATTGGCGCTGAATTACCACAATATAATAATTCGGATATTTCGGATTCTAATCCGTTATATCCGAAAGAAACCGGATATGAAAGTTATGGTGAAGTTGTACAGGTAGGTAATAAAGTGACCAATTTAAACGTAGGTGATAAAGTAGTTTCTTTTTATGGGCACCAAACATTAGGTGTTGTTAAGAGCCATAAAGTAATTCGAGTGCCTAATTACATAAAACCTAAAACAGCGTTATTATCAATTCTCTCATGTGATGCCGCAAAAGGAATATTGAAACTAAACCCACGTAAGGATGAAAAAGTACTTATAGCTGGAATGGGAGTTATGGGGTTACTCACAAGTTATTTCTTAAAATACTATGCAGGTGTTGATCATGTGGATGTTATTGAACCTAATAGTAGCAGAAAAAAATTTGCAAAGAAATTTAGTGCAAAAAACATATATGATTCAGAAGAGCAAATATTAGAAACATATAGTTACGGTTTCGAATGTTCAGCTACAAATAGCGGATTTCGTACATTGCAAAAAGCTCTTAATAATAATGGTGTAATATGTATACTTTCTGATGGTAATAAAGAAGAACTAACATTAACCGCCGACTTTTATGGGAAAGAATTGAAAATCATTGGGTCAAGTGATGGATACGATTATCAAAAACATGCAGATTGGTTTTTTAGCCAAATAGAATACACAACATTTATAGAAGAAATTTTTCAACATGAAATACAATATGCTAGACTCATACAATGTTTTGAGGAATTGAGTCAAGGTATAATTAGCCCTTTAAAAGTGTACGTTTCATATGAATAATGAAAAACTAACCAAATATTTGTCACATACCTTACATATGTTTCGTCTCAATTATGATATTCAAAATGAGGAGGAACACATATGAAGATTTTTGTAGCAGGTGCAACAGGTGTAATAGGACGTAATTTATTACCGATGTTAATAAATGAAGGGCATACGGTATATGCAATGATTCGGAGTGATTCACAAAAAGAGTCATTGAAAAATCTGGGGGTATTACCGGTAATAGCTGATGTATTTAATCGTAAAGAAGTATTCTCTGTTTTAAAAGAAACATTGCCAGATGTAGTCATCCATCAATTGACGGCGCTATCAAATTGGAATTTAGAGGACAATGCAAGGATTAGAATTGAAGGTACTCGTAATCTTGTCGATGCTGCTAAAAATGTAGGTGTAAAGAAAATGATTGCTCAAAGTATTTCGTGGGCGTATGAATCGGGGGATAAACTTGCGACAGAAACAGACCCGCTAGATTTTTACGCTCCTATGCCTCGTCAAGTTACGATAAATGGTATTGCTAAATTAGAAGAAACAGTTTCGGAATTACCTGAAGCAGTTATACTTAGATACGGTACGCTATATGGACCAGGAACATGGTATGCGGAAAACGGAGTATTTGCGAATCAAGTTCGTAATAACGAAATTATTGCAACAGATGGTATGAGCTCTTTTATACATGTGGAAGATGCCGCTAGAGCAGCTGTGTTAGCTCTTGATTGGCCTTCCGGAATCGTAAATATTGTAGATGACTCTCCAGTAACTAGTAAAGAATGGTTACCGATATATGCAGCTGCAATAGAGGCACCTGAACCTAAAGTTCAAGTTTGGAAAAATAGTTGGGAAAGAGGAGCTTCAAATAATAAAGCCCGTAAAGAATATGGATGGAAGCCTTTATTTCCATCATGGTTCGAATGGTTTAAAAACTTGAAAAGTATGTAAAATATAATAAAAATGATTCTTTAATGGGAATGCTAGTAACATTCACTATTAAAGGATTGGGCTATTATGAATATTCTTTTGGAAAGCATTATTTTAATCCTCACTGGAATTATTGTTTTAAAAATGACAGGTAGTAAATCTGTTAGCCAAATGACGAGAGCTGAAATAATTATAGTTGTATCAATTGGACGTATTATTGTAGAACCAGTATTGAGTAGGAAAGTGATTCCATCTATTTTTGTAGCTATAACATTTTCGAGCATACTATTTATTATTCATTTCTTAGAATTGAAATCACGGAAGGTAGAACAATTTCTAAATGGAAGTAGTATTGTAATTGTTGAAAACGGAGAGATTGTAAAAGAGAATTTGATGCGGGCGAAAATGTCAGAACAACAATTATATATGCAGTTAAGAGAAAAAGGGATTCATGATTTAAAGAGTTTACAGAAAGTTACAGCGGAACCGAACGGGCGTATTGGGTATCAACTTAATGCATTAGCGCAACCAGTTACTTTGGAAATGCTAGAAAAAATATTAGATCAGCACATTATGAAAAAGTGATTTGTCATGAGAAAAGCCAATACTACATTACAAGTATTGGTTTTTCTCATGTTTATAAATGACTTGATTTCAAATAAATACAAATGGTTTTCATGAGAATGTATCGAAAAGTTAAGAGGAGAAAGGTTTTGTACTATGACAAATCCAAGAAGTAATACAACAAAAAAATAATCCTTTTATTAATCAAGTGAAAATATTTATAAATAAACATTTTCAGGAATTGCTATATTTTGTGGTGGAATTAGTTTTGTTCTTATAATAAAAACGTTAATGGATTGTTCTTTAATCAACGTCGGAAATAGAACTCGATTAAAGTGACATGACATTAATAGTTACCATAGTGACATCTCTGGAAAAACCTGTATTAAAAAAGCTGATAATTTTAAAAAAAGTTTGATAAACCCCTGTATAATAGGATTTTTCTTTTGACCCTTTAACTTCATATGGAATGTTCAATTAAAGGGCCTGTTTGTAGAGGGTTTTAATAGGTTCTTAGAGTTATTATATAAATAGGGATTTTGAAGTCTTTTGGTGAATATTAAATATTAATCTAAAAGATGGAGGTTGCTGTGATGTTGAAACTGTTTCAATATAACTGGCAAGTTCGTGATGATTGGTTTACATTGTGCGAAGATATACCGGATGAAGAACTATTAAAAAAACGGGTCGGTGGGTTCGGCAGTATCCTACATACCCTATTTCATATTGTAGATGTGGAATGTATGTGGATCTTAGGTTTACGAGGTGAACCAGTGCCTGAGGAGCTATTATTTGAAGATTATGCTAATTTACAAAAAGTGAAAAATCTTTCAGCTCAATACCACGAGAAAGTAAAGGCATTTGTGACATCTTGGACAAATGAAATGGATTCTCGAAAACTTTCAGAAACTGATTTCAATGAAGAACCGATTAGCTCTAGAGACGCACCAATCAGGCGCCGAGTCATTGAATGTACACATGGAGAGATTATACGTCATGTCATTGCCCATGAAATCCACCATATCGGCCAGTTATCTATATGGGCACGTGAAATAGGAAAGGAGCCTGTTTCCGCAAATCTGAGAGGAAGAGGGCTATTCGATAATTAGACTGCCTTTGCCAATTTCGCAATTGGACGCTTTAATAGCACAAGGATCAAGAAATGATCAAACTTATTTTTACGATTTTTATGCATTAACGTGAGATTCTTTTGAAGTGTACCTAAAGATGCGTCAGGATATCGAGCTATCGAAACAAAATTCCCCTGAAATTAAAAAGTACGCTATCCTATCTGTAGAATCATAAGAAATGATGGTGTTTTGATGCTGGTGAAAGAACACAAAAGCTTTCGCACGTGAACCTAATATTATTAATTTCTATACCAGCATCTTCTTTTATGAAAATAAGATAACAATTTTATTTAATCTCATTTGTTTTATAGGAATTATAAGCTATGCTGAATGTAGGTGCAAAAATGTACCATTTGAAAAAGAGTGTGAGGCAAAAAGGAACCTATAAAAGGTTCCTTTTTTGTGTTTAAAAAATGAAGACACATTATAAATCTGGAATGAAAAGGGGTTTTATAAACAACCGTATATTAAGTTGTGTTAATATATTGTTACAAATATATTGTTATTCAGTGAATTATCCTAATTTTACGGAAACATTTGATATAATAAACTGCAAAAAATAAATATAATGGAGGCTATTATGAAAAAAATAATTGGTGCAGCAACAGCAACAGTTTTTGGGTTGGGGGCTTTTACAACATCCGTTACCGCAGAAACTATTGTAACAGCTGATGTACTAAACGTACGCGAAAACCCAACTACAGAATCAAAGGTTGTCGGTAAAGTATTAGATGGGCATAAGTTAAATGTCATACATACTGAAAAAGGGTGGTCGAAAATTGAGCTAAACGGTAAAGAGGCATTTGTAAGTTCCGAGTTTACAAAAAATATTTATCATGTAACAGCAAACTTGTTAAATGTACGTTCTGAAGCGAACACAGAATCAGAAATTCTTGGCAGACTGAAAAAAGATGATGTAATTGAAACAACGCAGCAAGTGAAAGATGGATGGCTGCAATTTGAGTATAAAGGAAAAACAGCGTATGCAAATGTTTCTTTCTTATCAAGTACAGCAACAGTTGAAAAGAAAGGTGAAGAGAAAACGCAAGAAGTAGTAAAAGCGAAAAAAGCAATGCAAGTGAAAGAAGTAGCAAAAGCGCAGGAAGTAGCAAAAGCAGAAGAAGTAGCAAAAGTACAGGAAGTAGCAAAAGCGCAGGAAGTAGCAAAAGTACAGGAAGTAGCAAAAGCGCAGGAAGTAGCAAAAGCAGAAGAAGTAGCAAAAGTACAGGAAGTAGCGAAAACGAAAGAAGCAGCAAAAGTACAGGAAGTAGCAAAAGCGCAGGAAATAGCAAAAGCAGAAGAAGTAGCAAAAACAAAAGAAGTGGCAAAAGCGCAGGAAGCAGTGAAAGCGCAGGAAATAGCAAAAGCGAAAGAAGTAGCAAAAGTGCAGGAAATAGCAAAGGCAAAAGAAGTATCTAAAAATAACACACAGTCTGCTAAACGTGAATTAACGGTTATAGCAACAGCGTATACTGCTGATCCAAGTGAAAATGGTACATATGATGGACGCGTATTAAGTGCGATGGGGCATGATTTAACGGAAAATCCGAATATGAGAATTATAGCAGTTGATCCGAAAGTAATTCCATTAGGATCAAAAGTATGGGTAGAAAATTATGGTGAAGCGATCGCTGCTGATACCGGTAGCGCAATTAAAGGTAATCGTATTGATGTTTTAGTAGGTTCAAAAAGCAAAGCTATTAATTGGGGAAGACAAACTGTTAAAGTAAAAGTTCTATGATAATTATGGTTACCTAAATAGAAGTCAGTTCTCTTTATTGAGACTGGCTTTTATTTTTTGAGTTAGTGCAACTCATTGCCGACCTAGGCATTTCAAGGAACTTATTGTTAAACCTGCACCTAAATATTAATATATTGGTTCAGAACCTAATTAACATTTAAACGATTTAAAATGAAAATTCGAATTTATTAACGCTGATAAACTGTCAAATAAAAAAAGACCCTGTAAAAAATACAGGGCCGGATACAGGGTTAAGGGAACACATAGTTTCTTAGCAACATAATAGCATATGTTTTTTGGGGAATTACATATGAAATTTGACAACTTTAAGAACAAGATAGAAGGTTTTTAAGAGAACAAATATAGTACTGGAATTCGATTATATTAAAAAAGAAAAGACACCTTTTTGTTGTCTTTTCTTTTTTAGTATACAGCTCACGCGTTGCTGAATTAGATATGAAACCATAATTCGATTATGAAATAAACAACATAAGAAATTCTAACATAATTTGGACTACAAAGAATATGTAATACTGCATTCTATAAGTTTTTATTTACTTTATTGGATATAGCAGCAATGTAAGTAAAAAGGGCATGCAGTTGTATCTGCCGCCCTTTTAGGAGGAATTTATTCTGGATAAAAACTACGAATAACCAGAAAATGTACTTATGATCTGTAAAATCCAAATATTAAAGAAGCTAAGAAGGAATTCAAGACACCAATAGGACACGTATTGGTAAATAGGTTCAAAAATAGTATATGTGAAAAGGAAAAGTCTTATACAAAAAGTAGACAGAACCTTACCCTTTCTGCTTTTTCAAAAATCAATTTCCTTCCTGTTTAAAATCAGTACAGCACGCAATTTCTATATGGTTTGAAATGAAATCAGAAAAAGTATACATGAAAATGGCAGGCAACAATTTTTGTTGCCTGCCGGTACCAGTGGATTGAATGAGTTAGTCAATTACAATAAATTGCTTTCCCATTACCAGAAGAGTGAAGCCGCTAGTTCAAACGGCTTAGACATAGTTTGCCTAATAAATAAAAAATTATGAGTAAAAATTCTGTATGCTCTATATGAAAAGATAAATAGATATTCATCAGACAAGGATAAAACAGCATATCTTGAATAGGGTGTAGGAACTAAATAAGGAAAAGGGTGTTCATAAAGGAAGGGACTGAATCAGGAGTGGGGTTTTCAGACAGGATTTGGAGAGCGGTAGTTGCTTGTATATAGCCATTAAAGTCTACTGAAGAATAATAAATTTCTTTTGGTATACTTTCTTTAGACTGGAAATGTGCTTTTGAGTACTTTACATAGTGGCATTTAATAATTTTTGATTCAGGAACAATAGTATTTTTGTGTAACAGTAGAAGATGGTATGAACTTAATAGAGTCTTGATAATGATGATTTTAATATACTATTAAACCTGCTTAATGAGTTCATGGTTAATATTTTATAGTTTTAAAAATTTAGCGCATAAATTGTAAGGTTCGCTGTATAAATATAAATTATTATACGGATGTTTATATCTATGATTTGGGAATGTTTTGATATTAAAAGGTGGAAAAATAAGTTTCATTATAACTTGACAAGTTCAAAAATAGTGGATATGCTTTAAAACGAAACAAGCAAAAAATTTTTAATATTTATAACCTGTTAGGTGAGGCTCCTATACAAACACAGGCTATTGCCCAAAAATATCGAAAGATGCCAATGGGTAGAACAGGAATTGTCGGATTAAGGCTCTTCTTAAGATAGCTAAGTGATGAATGATTCATCCTTTACGTTGTATAGTGCCAAAACTCAACTAGGGGGAATGAGCTTTATTTAGCTATGTCTTTTTTAAAATCAGCCTCCTTTAGTTGAATCACTAGGGGAGGTTTTTTATATGTAAAATTTTATTTGTAATAAATCTCTTATAAAAAGGGGGGAAAACTAATGATTGATGATATTGATCCCATATGTATTAAGAAATTTGTTTTCCCAAAAGTGGGAAAATGAAAACAAGTACCACTGTCCTTAAGGAGGAATTACGATGAAACAATGTTTACAACAACTATTAACGACAAAAGACATACACTTAGTGCGAGAACTTATAAAAACTCAATCTTATGATATTGCAATGGAAATGAAAGACTTTCATCATAAAGATCAGATATCTCTAATGAAATGTTTTCCTACTGAAAAAGGTGCGAAAATTCTTAGTTACCTTACTCCAGAGGAGCAATATAATATTTGCACCAACTTGTCTGTGGATAAAGGGGAAGAGCTATTAGCTAGGCAATCTATTGATGACCTTGTTGATGTAATTCTTTCAATTCATCCACTTCAGGCTGAAAAGTTGATACAACTTTTGTCTGAAGAATCTCAACAAAGAATTAGAAGTCTGCTGGTTTTTCAATCTGGAACAGCTGGCAGTCTGATGACAATTGACTATATTGCTGCCAGAGAGAATTGGAAAGTTAAAGATACGCTGTCGCATATTAGAAAAATTGGGGCAGGGGTAGAATCAATTTCGTATATTTATGTTCTTGATACGCGTGGTCAGCTTAATGGAATTGTGTCTATTCGTGAATTATTGCTAGCTTCAGATGATAAGACTTTATCATCAATAATGGCATCAGATGTTATTTCAGTTTCAGTGGACCTAGACCAACAGGAAGCTGTACAAAAGCTAATGGATTATGATTTATCCGCTATACCTGTAACAACGATGGATAATCGGATGATAGGTATCATAACCTTTGATGATGCAATGGATGTTTTCGAAGAAGAAGCAACTGAAGATATTCAAAAATTAGGAGGGAGCACCCCATTAGATAAGCCATATTTCGAAACCTCTATTTGGCAAATATACCGTAAACGTATAGGTTGGTTATTACTTCTGTTTGTAGCAGAAGCATATACTGGTTCTGTACTTCGACATTATGAAGAAACCTTGACTCATGTAGTTGCACTGGCTTTCTTTATTCCATTGTTAATTGGAACTGGTGGAAATACAGGTACACAGGTCGTAACTACATTGGTTCGTGCTGTAGCTCTAAATGAGGTGAAATTTAAAGATATATTTCGTGTTATGAAAAAAGAAGCTTTAGTAGGTATTTTACTCGGGCTTACATTAGCCGTGGCGGCATTAATTCGTGCGTACACTTTAGGCGTAGGTACAGAAGTCGCACAAGTTGTAGCTATTACTGGATTATTCATTGTTATTTGGTCGTCTATTGTTTCATCTGTATTACCCTTGATTCTAAATAAGTTAAAGCTGGATCCAGCTGTTATCTCAGGTCCGTTCATTACGACATTAGTCGATGGGACGGGGTTAATTCTGTACTTTACCATTGCAAAAATGTTACTAGGTTTATAAAAATTTTTTATTAAGTTTTTATACCTAAGTTCGTTCCCGCAAAGTTTGTAGACAAATTTGTTGGAAGTATGGAGATAGAGAGAATAGAAATGAAAAAAAGTATTAAAGTTAATAGATTATCCGTTGGTGTTTTCGATTATCATTACAATTCAAAAGGAAGGTTTTTTACCTGAGCCTCATACTGATTTTATTATGTCAATTGTATCTGAGGAGCTTGGTATTATAGGGGCACTGATCATATTAACTGGTTTATTTATAGTACTTCGCTCTTTTAAAATTGCTCAAGAGTGTAAAAGTCAATTTGGAAGGTGTCACGGGAATTTTTCCCCCTTACAGGCATCCCCCTTCCATTTATAAAAATGAGCCCATAGTAAAAACAACCTAAAAATAGGCATATGAACAAGGTGCATCATCTAGTGATAGGTCATATTTTGTTGGTGTACGTATTGAACTTAGTTTATAGCGCTATTTCTACTTAGATTTAACGAACAGAAATATAGGAGAGCATCGATGGATTTTTAGTTTATAAACGGAGGTCATGAAAATGAATAAGTTTCAACAAGAACTACAAGCGTTAAGCCTTAATGATTATCAGTCTGGAAATATTGTGTATTGGGACCAGCAAAACCAATATCCATATTACTATATTGAAGATGCTGCTCGTCGCTGTGGTGGTTGTGGTCGTTGTGGCGGTGGTCGTTGTGGCGGTGGTCGTTGTGGTGGATTTCGTTGTGGTGGATTCCGTTGTTTTGGTTGCTTCGGTTGCTTTAGTTGTTTTGGTTGCGGTGGCTGTGGTGGCTGTGGTGGTTGTGGTGGCGGTGGTTGCTCTAATTGTTTTGATGGTTTTACTGGTACTACTGATACTATTGTAACATATGAATATTGATAAGAGACAAAAGGAATCCATTTTGAAAAAAGATTGATCAAAATGGATTCCTTTTTTTGGAGTGTTATACATTTTTTGTTAAAAGTTTAATCGAAACGCACTTAGAATTTTTTACTTGAAGGAATAAAGCATCGTATCTTTTTTATAAATATCGTAACTTTATTTCAAAGCTACAACGACCACTTAATAAATTTCGGAGAATTCCCCACAAAACAGAAGAAAAGTTAAACCGAAAGGGAATACATTCTATCGGAGATTTAGCCATTTACCCTCTTAAACACTTAAAACAGAGCTTCGGTAAGAACGGAGAGGAATTGCACTTACATAGCAACGGAATTGACTTCAGCCGTAATTCGGAGAAATATATTCCTGCTACAACTTCTGTCGGGAAAAGCCAAATCCTAATGCGTGACTATACAAAAGAAGGGCATGCAAAGTTTGGTGATGATGGGAAGGTTGTATCAAGAGGAAAGCTTGCGCATGCATTACTAAGGAACGAATCATGGTTACGTTTATTCTGTCCAGATGATTGGCAAGTAGAAACAGAAATACGCTTCAGGAAGAATGGAGAGAAAAAGAAAATTATTCCGTATGTGAAATGTCGAGATGAAGAAGGCGTGCTCCATGCAATTGAAGTAAATCGCTCACAGAAAATGAAAATGAATGAAGAGAAATTAAAAAAGTACGAAGAGTTCACATGAATTTATAAACAGAAATATAACGGGAAAATGCCGATTATTCATTTTTTTACGATTACAAAATACAGAGAAAAGAAATTGGAAGAGTTAGCAGCTAAGTATGATGTTTTTGTGAAGGTGTATGTATTAGAGGGAATATAAAAAAGTGCTAACAAGTTTGCAAACGAAGTTCAAAAATAATAAATGAAGAATCTACACTACTATACTAGCGACAGACCACATTATATTCAAAAGTTTTGCTGCTAATAAGAGGAAACTTATAAATAAAAATTACTTTTTACGGTGAGAATAATACTATTTAAGTGCAATAGTACTTCTAAATTCAATTGAAAATTCAGGGTGATTTTAAAAATGTAGTTTTAAAATTATATTTTGAAAAAACAGGAGGATTTTATTTAATGGATAGGAGGTTAAGTTGTTGCGATCTAATAAAAAAAAATCTTTTTATAATCAGGAAGTACTAAGCAAAAATTATAAAATGCTAAGTGAAATTGCAAAAAGTGATGTTGAGTCGACGTTAGCTTTTTTTAAAACAACGTCTCATGGACTTTCTCAGGAGGAAGCTACTAAGCGGCTTGAAGTATATGGGGAAAATAAAGTAGTTTATCAAAAAAGAATAAAATGGTATATAACATTATTTAATTCTTTTAGAAGTCCGTTTATTTCTCTTCTAATAATATTAGGGATGTTATCTTTTCTTACTAATGATATAAAGGGTACTATTATTGTAGGGATTATGGTGGCTGTAAGTGCGTTAATTCGGTTCATACAAGAAATTCGTTCTCAGAAGTCTATAGAAAAATTACAAAATCTTGTATATGAAAAGGTAACCGTTCTCAGGGCGGGGAATGTTTTATATAAAGAAAATAAGAGGGCGGTATTAGAAGAAAGTGAAAAGGTACAAGTTGCTCTTGAGAATCTTGTACCAGGGGATATTATAGAATTATCTGCTGGGAATATTGTACCTGCAGATGTACGAATTATCTCATCGGAAAATTTACTTGTAAATCAATCATCACTAACAGGGGAAGCATTACCTATTGAAAAATCAAATCAATATTTCCATATGTACAAAAAACGTAAAATTAGAAAAATCCAAAATTTAATTGAATTAGAAAATCTCTGTTTTATGGGAACCCATATTATAAGTGGTACCGCAAAAGCAATAGTTGTAGGTACTGGAACAGATACTTACTTTGGTTCAATAGCAAAGAATCAGTTCAAACTGAACAAGAAATCTGATTCTAGATTCGATAAAGGGGTAAGCAAAGTTAGCTGGCTATTAATTAAATTTATGATTATCATGACACCTATTGTCATGATGATACATGGGGTTATAAATGGGAATTGGTATGAGGCATTTTTATTTGCTATAGCTGTAGCGATTGGACTTACTCCAGAGATGCTTCCAATGATTGTAACCGCTAATTTAGCTAAAGGTTCTATTAATATGAGTAAAAAGAAGGTACTTGTAAAACAACTATCTTCTATCCATAATCTCGGAGCTATGGATATTCTCTGTACCGATAAAACAGGAACGTTGACAGAAGATAAAATGGACCTGGTACGCCATACAGATACAAATGGGGAGAAGTCGGATGAGGTTTTGAAATTAGCGTGTTTAAATGGTTACTTTCATACAGCATATAAAAATGAAATTGATCTATCGGTTATGCGTTATGTAAGAGATAGTAGTAAATATGATATATCTCAATACACAAAAATAGATGAATACCCATTTGATTTTGATCGAAGACGAGTTTCAGTTGTTGTAGAAAAAAATGCTAACGAACGAATAATGATATGTAAAGGTGCTGTTAGAGAAGTTGAATCAATTTGTAGTTATATAAAAGAAAATAATAAGATTATTCCTATTACAGATGAAATCCAACGTAAAAATAAACACTTAATTGAACTCTGGCAGGAAAAAGGGATGCGAGTTATTGCAGTTGCATATAAGCAGTTAAAGAGTGATAAAGTGGGGAGTTACTCAATTGATGATGAATCAGATATGATACTTGTTGGATATGTAGGCTTTTTAAATCCACCCAAACAATCGGCTATCGCTGCACTTCATACTCTACAAAAGAAAGGAGTACAAGTGAAAATTTTAACTGGTGATAATGAGTCCGTGACAAGAAATATATGTAGGAAAATGGGCTTGTATATAGGAGAACCAGTACTGGGTTATGAAATTGATAGTCTTCCTGATAAAGTATTAGTAAAACTTGCAAGTAAAACAAGTGTGTTCGCAAAATTAAATCCTAGTCAAAAATTCCGTATTATTAAGGCACTTCAAATGAATGGTCATACAGTTGGGTTTATGGGGGATGGCATTAACGATGTGTTTGCTTTAAAACAGTCTGACGTTGGTGTATCTATCCATACAGCAGATGATATTGTTAAAGAGTGTTCAGATATTATACTTATAGAAAAGAATTTACATGTTTTAGAAGATGCTATAGTGGAAGGTCGGACAACGTTTGGAAATATACTGAAGTATATTAAGATGACAGCAAGTTCAAATTTTGGAAATGTATTAAGTTTATTAATTGCTAGTGCATTTCTTCCTTTTCTTCCAATGCTACCAATTCAAATATTATGTCAAAACTTACTATATAATCTATCCCAGCTTTCAATTCCATGGGATAAAGTAGACAATGAATTTTTAGTAAAACCAAGAAATTGGGACACAAAAGATTTATTTCGTTTTATCATTTTTATTGGGCCGGTAAGTAGTGTTTTTGATATAATCATTTTTATTGTAATGTGGAATATATTTGGTGCAAATATTCCTGAAATGCAATCCTTATTTCAAACGGGTTGGTTCGTAGTAGGGTTATTAACACAATTATTAATTGTACATATGATTCGTACTCAACATATTCCTTTCTTACAAAGTACGGCTGCTGGGCCAGTTTTGGTACTTACAGGCTTAGTTATGATTATAGGGATTTCCCTTCCATTTACCAGTTTAAGTGCTCAAATTGGCTTAACTCCACTTCCGTTTTATTATTTTCTGTGGTTATTGGGAATTTTAACAATGTATGCACTAGTTACTCAGATTATAAAGAGAATATACATCAGGAAGTTTAATCGATGGCTTTAAAACTAAAAAAATTGGTCAAAAAACAAGTTTTACTAAATACTACATCCTTTATGAATAAGGAATTAATGGCTAATACAATGTATATTTGGTTTGGCTGAAAATGAATCAAGTAGAAGTGATTTTTTAACAGTTACAATAAACATAAAAGAACAACCTCACGTCAGCTAATCGTAATAAAGGTGGTTCAAAAAGAAAATAACTTTTTGTAACCTAGCACCTAACAGCAGTAGTTACATATCAGACGGGATGTTACCAGCATCTTGTCTTTTATTTATTCACTATTTTATTTATGCATATGAATGTAATGGAAAAGTCTATACAAGTAATTGTTTCACAGGATACTTTCCACCATGCGGTACCCTTAAGCGTGGTAACTGTCCAACGTTAGATAAAAAGATCCTAGTGGGTACTAGGATCTTTTTATCTATTATAAATTTACTTCATTTTGTGATAACAACCATGTTTTACGACTTGTCTAGTTTCGTCTATAGCATGTGTTTCTGCAATCTCTGCAATATCAACTACAATCGTATTTTGTAAGATATTCACTACATAACCTGTTAATTGTAAGGAGGAGTTATTACGATAGGGAAATTGTACGAAAGAACCAATTGTAACGTTATTTTTTGTTTCCATATGATACACCTCATTGACACTAGTTTTCTTCTTGTGAAGTTTCTTTCATCATATAATACATGAATGAATAAAAAATACAAGAGCAAAAATCAAGTATACATGGGGAGAAGTACCTTTGACTAAGGGTGTTATAAATAGTTTTCACATGATGAAAACTATGAGAACTAGGGCATTTGTAAAGCTTACTTATTTTATCAAATAACGTTAAATAATCGTACAATATAAAGCTGAAATTAATAAAAAGAAATAATATTCACTAATGGAAGGCGTGAATACTTGGAGCGAAAATATACATGAACCTATATTGAAAAAAGTTGGTGAGGCTTTAAAGCTTGGTACTATTGTAGCTGCAATTTGTGGTGCAACTGAAGGTCTTGCAAATTTCGGATACTTAGATTCTAGAAAGCATACTAGTAATAGTTTAGAGTACATTAAAATGGTTTGTCCTAATTATAATGGAGAAAAATTTTATAAAATGGGACCTGTAGCATCTGGTGAAAATTTAATTACTGCATCAGGAGTAGCTCCTTTGGAATTTGCGATGGAAGTACTGGAAAAACTAGATGTATTTGCACCAGATACACTTCGTTCATGGTATAACTTAAATAATACTCATAAACCTGAATATTTCTTCCAGTTAATGAATTCAATAAATAATGAGTAAACAAATTAGTAGTTTTATAGTAGTTTTATAATATTTTAACTTGGGACTCTCCAGAAATTTATTAACAAAATTTTAATATGCTAAAAAGGATATTAAGTTGTTGAATTAAAATGTCTGTATACCAATAGTTTAATATTGGTTTCCGAACAAATCGCTACATTAGGACTTTATAATGCCTCAAAACAAAGGAATTGTACATCTTCTTTGTTTTAAGGTATTTGCTTTTCTTAGTATATTGGAGATGAAAAGACTATTTAAAATTGCTTATTGTATCATGTAATTTCTCTAAACCAATCAACATATCTTTTTCATTTAACATTGAATAACTAATTCGCAAGTGATTACATTGAGTTTCATGATTTAATAGACAAGCTGTGCCGGGTAAAAAAGAAACATCTACTTCATTAGCTTTTTGTAGTAATGTAAAGGGATCGATTGAGTCAGGAAGTGTAACCCATAAATTAAATCCGCCATTAGGTATTTCAAACTGTATTTCTTTTAATGGCAATAATATATCAATTGTTATATCACGTCTTATTTGTAAAGCTGTACGTAATTTTTCTAAATGATTTTTCATACGTTCTGCACGTAAAAAGGGAAGGAGTGCTTTTTGTGTTAATAAAGGACTGCCAATATCCATTGAACCCTTTACTGCATAAAGCCATTCAAAAATAGGTCCTTCGGCTACAAGTGCTGCAATGCGAAGTCCTGGTGCTAACGTCTTACTAAATCCTTTTACATATATAACATGACCATTCGTATCAAAGCTTTTCATTGGAGGTGGTACTATAGCATCCTCAAAATATATTTCTCCGAAAGAATCATCTTCAAGTATAAAAAATTGGTATAACTCTGCTAGCTCTACAATCTCCATGCGTCTTTCTTTACTCATCACAGTACCTGTCGGGTTCTGAAAAGTAGGATTCACATACAACAAAACAGGATTCTTTCTTTGACAAATATCATCGATCAAATCAGAGCGAATTCCGTTTTCATCAAGACTGATAGGTATAATTTGAGCTCCTTTATTAACAAACACATCAAGTGCAGCGCCATAACACGGACTTTCTACTAACACTATGTCTCCAGGTTTTAATAATGTTTGGGCGATTAAATTGATTCCTTGCTGGGCTCCGCTTGTAATTAATAATTGAGATGGATCTGTAACTAATTGTTGGTGTTCTTTTAAGTAATTGGCTATTTCGCCTCGGAGCTCACTATCGCCTTGAACAGGTCCGTAAGTAGCTAGTATCATCTGGTCTTTATTAAGTAATTTGTGCATTTCATCAGATAGAAATGGATTTGGTAATAAACGTGGATACAAGATCGCTTGTGAAAAATCATAATATTTACGATGTTGATTCATTACATATTGAGAACGCATAACATTGATGGATTTCGTTTGTTGCCATTGATATGGAATTGGTTTGAAATCTTTCTTTACACGTTTATATATATAAGCACCTTTTCCTTGCTCAATCCGTATATAACCTTTCGTTTCTAACTGTTTATATGCCTTACGAACAGTTAATAAGCTAATTTGCAAATCCACGGCCATAGAGCGTAAAGAAGGGAGGGAATCACCATGTAAAAGCATTCCGTTTTGCACTCTCTCAACAATTTGCATATATATTTGTTGATAATAGGGTATGTTGGATTCTTTACGTAGTACAATCTTCATGGCATCACCTATTTTTCTTTTTAATTTTATTAAAGCGAAAAATATGCTAGTAATCAACTATAACTGTGGGCAACTGTTATATGCGCTAATACACTGTTATACACCGTATCCTCTATACTCATTTCAAGAGTAAAAAGGAGGAAGCTTAATGGTCATTTTCAATTACATTTTAGTATGTATCATTTTTGGAACAACATTTTTAACGATAAAGCTCGGAATAGAAGCAGGTGCACCACCTTTGTTTTCGGCAGGAATTCGTTTCTTTTTGGCGGGGATTATTCTTATGGTTATATTTAAGTTAAAACGAAAAGAAATTATGCCGTATTTATTTTCAAAGCGTATTATGTACGCTGGTTTTTGTTTAACATTTATGACATTTGCAACATTGTACTGGGCTGAACAACATATTTCTTCTGGCTTAGCTGCTGTCCTTTCTGCGACGGGACCAATGATGATTTTGTTATGGCAGTCAAGGCGAAATAAAACGAAATTACAAAAAGAACAACTCGTTGCTTTAGTTATAGCACTTGTAGGTGTTTTTTGTATTTCTTTACCTGGACTGCATCAAGAACTAACATTTATATGGAGCATCGCTTGCCTCGTTATATTAGTGGGAGAGTTATTTTACGGAATAGGTTCTATTCATTCAAAAGAAATACTTTCAGATTTATCGGACGTATCACCATTTCTAATTAACGGTATTCAAATGTTTTATGGGGGGATTTTGTTATTAATTGTATCTATTACATTTGAACAGCCAAATCTAACAATCTTAATATCTTGGAATGTACAATGGCCGATTTTATATCTCATATTTGTAGGGTCGATTGGTGGACACGGCTTATACTACTGGCTCTTATCAAAAACAAATCCAGTATTTCCATCAACATGGTTATATGTATCACCATTAATCGCCGTTATTGTGGGATATATCATTTTAGGAGAGCCTTTAAATCCTGCCATGGGTATTGGAGCTTGTTTAATCTTGATTGGTGTATTTTTAGCGAATCGTACTACACTTGGAGTTTATTTTAAGCAAGGGAAGTTATTGAAGAAGGAAATGTAGTTTTGAAAAATAAGTTTTTATAATAAAAAACACACTAGATAACAATTGTGATATCTAGTGTGTTTTCGTAATTAATTCACTTTTTTTATAAATCCTTTATAATGACGTTTCACAAGTTGGCTTTCTAACGTCTTCATCGTTTCTAATGCTACACCTACGATGATAAGTAAGCTTGTACCACCGATTTGAGCAGATGGCGGTAATGTAGCGATTTTCGTAAATACAAGTGGCAATATTGAAATTGCTCCTAAGAAAATTGCGCCAATAAATGTTAAGCGATATAAAATTTTTGTTACATATTGTTCTGTAGATTTACCTGGACGAATGCCAGGTACGTATCCATTTTGCTTTTTCAAATTCTCAGCCATTTGTTCAGGGTTCACTTGAATGAATGCATAGAAATATGTGAAAGCAACGATAAGACCTACATAAAGTGTCATTCCAATTGGATGTGCGAAATCGAAGTTCGCAATTATCCATTTAGATACGCTTGAATCAGGGAAGAGCTGCGCTATTGTACGCGGCGTCATTAAAAAGGCAGAAGCAAAGATGACAGGGATAACACCTGCACTATTTACTTTAAGAGGTAAATGAGTATTTTTTGCTCCTTGATATTGATTGTTTCCTGAAACAGCTTTTGCATATTGAATAGGTATTTTCCGAACAGCTTGTTGGATGTAAATAACACCTACAACAATTGCTAAAATAACAAGTCCAATTAAGACAATTTTTATGATGTGCATAAATAACTGATCGCCCGCGTTTTGGAATTGTTGTAAATAAATTTGATTTGCAACGTTTGGAATCGCTGCAACAAGACCTGCGAAGATAATCATTGAGATTCCATTACCGACGCCGTTAGCGGTAATTTGTTCACCTAACCAAAGTAAAAATGCAGTACCAGCAGTTAAAACTGTCGCAATAAATAAGTATGTAGTCCAGCTTGGATCTGTTATTAATTGTCCGCCTGCTATATTATTAAAGCCAATAGACATTCCAATGGCTTGTATGAATGCGAGAATGATTGTAAAGTATCGAGTGAATTGAGCTGATTTCTTGCGGCCCATTTCTCCTTGTTTTGCCCATTCTGTAAATTTAGGTACAACGTCCATTTGTAGTAATTGTACAATAATAGAAGCTGTAATATATGGTGTGATACCTACAGCAAAGATTGAGAAGTGTTGCAGTGCTCCTCCGCCAAATACGTTCAGCATGCCTAAAACGTTGGCTTGATCTTGTACTTTTAATACCTCTGCGTTAGTATGAGGAACTGGAATAAACGTGCCAATTCGAAAAACAATTAACATCGCTAGTGTAAAAAGAATTTTGTTTCTTATCTCAGCCACTCTCATAAAGTTTGAAATCGTACGAAACATCATGTCGCCTCCTGTATTTTTATCAGTTCAATAAAACTGATTATTATATCCCGATGAAATAACCACAAACCTCCTTCCGCATTAAATTCATTTGACAAATGGAATTTCATACATTTTGTAGTTTTCACGGATATAAAAATATAAGGTGTTATATAAGCGACCTATAAATTTTTCGTAATCATTCAATACCCATAATATATCGAATAAATTAACAAATGTACATACATACGCATTAAAAATGAATGAATAGGGTGATTTTTTACATTTATTTAATGTTTGATTGATAGAACATGTTCTTAATTGTTATAATTTTCTTAACGAATAAAAGGAGGTGAGTAGATCGGATGAAGTCTTTAAAAGAGAAACATGTGGAAATACATCTAGATCTTTCTCACATAATTGATGGTGTATACATTAATAAGTATTAAGCAGTATTTTATACATCATACATAAAGTACATTTCCACATTGTTTAAAAACGTGATGAGGTGGATTGTATGATGAAATTAAGTACGATGTTAAAAGTGGTCGTAACTGTTGATGAAGAATGGCGAAGTTCTTTTGCTGAAAATATTTTAACAAACTGGGAACACGATGAAGGTACTCTTTATTACATGCGTGCTAGCTCAAATTTTGTATTTATTTTTCAAAACAATGGTGAGCATTTTTTTCTTAGATTTGTAGAAAAAGAAGAAAAAAGTACAGAAGCTATTCAAGCTGAAATTCATATTTTGCAATATTTATCAAGTCGTTCATTGGAAGTGAATGTACCAGTTTTATCGAAAAATCAGTGCTATATTTGTACCGATTAAAAAAATACAAAATAACAAATAACTTCATATCCGAAATATAAGTTTAAATAAGTTTTATAATTAAGTAAGTTAGAAATATAGTTTTCATTCATATATTAATACATTACAAACAAACAGCTAATATCTTGATATGATATTAGCTGTTTGTTTGTAATGTAGCAAGGCATTAGCGGAAATAAACTTATTTTGTCTAGAAGATAAGTTTATTTTCAAATTTAAATACTATTCACTCTGTCTAACTTCAATAAGTTGTGACTTTAACCATAAATGAAATTAGTAAAAACAGAAAATTAATAATATATTGACCTCTTAGTAGTAAGTGCTATAGAATGAAAGCGATAACAAACGATTGCTTTAAAATGATTTCCCTGATCTTTTAGTATTTACAAATATAAGAAGGTATAAACAAATCTATTTTTTTAATATTTAATGCAAACGCTTTCGTATTAAAAGATCATTGAAATACGTATGTGAAAATAGCAAATATGGAGGTGAAGTAAAAGAGATTTCTAGATTAATTTAAGCAGTGTTATTTAGTATGAGTATAATAAATCGCTCGTAATATTTAAAGAAAGGGTGTATGTGGTGCGAATTACAAAAAGATTAATTAACAAATCGTTTTTATTACTTACCATTATCGTTATGTTATCATCTGTTTTCTCTTTTCAGAGTGTGAAGGCAGTTTCAAATTCGAAAACTACTGAAATTATCATTCATTACAAAGAGAAGTCTGGAAATACAAAAGACTGGAATCTTTGGATATGGGGAGAAAATGCAAATGGTAAATCTTATGAATTTAATGGTGAAGATGAATTTGGAAAGTACGCTAAGATAAAAATAGATGGTGACTATAATCGTGTAGGATTTATAATTCGCACGAATGAATGGGAAAAAGATGGTGGTGATCGCTGGATTGAAAATATAAAGGACGGTCGTGCTGAAGTATGGGTCCTTTCAGGCGATGAAAAAGTATATGATTCTAAGCCTTCTTCTGAACTCTCTATTCAAAAAGCTACTATTGACAGTTTCAATGAAATCACTGTAACTACTAATGTTCCGTTTAATATTAAGGAACAGAAAATTGAAATTGAGGGCGTTAAAATTAAGGGAATTAGTCCTTTTGATACAAATGGTGGGGATATTACTAATAAAGTTAAAATAATTACGGAACAGAAAATTGATTTAAAACAAACATACAAAGTTAAAATAGAAAACTTCGCTGATGCGAATACTGAAATCGGTAAAGTCATTCGTAGCGAGGAATTTGATAATTTATTTTATTATGGTGGTAATGATCTAGGGAATATATATACTCCACAACATACAAAGTTCCGTTTATGGGCTCCTACTGCGAGTGAAGCGAAGTTAGTTACATATAAAAAATGGAGCGATAAAATAGGTACTGAAATAAACATGCAACAGGGTGAAAAAGGAACTTGGATAACAGAACTTAAAGGGAACCAAAAGGGTCTCTTTTATACGTATAAGGTGAAAATTGGTGATAAGTGGACTGAAGCGGTTGATCCGTATGTGCGTGCTGCTTCTGTAAATGGCGATAAAGGTGCAGTCGTTGATTTAGAAGAAACAAATCCGAAAAACTGGAAAGCAAACAAAAAACCGAAATTTAAAAATCCGGAAGATGCTATTATTTATGAATTGCATGTACGCGACCTTTCCATCCAACCTGAAAGTGGTATTAAGCATAAAGGGAAATATTTAGGTGTAACGGAAAAAGGAACAAAAGGGCCTGAAGGTGTAAAAACAGGACTTGATTATATTAAAGATCTTGGTGTTACTCACGTTCAGTTTTTACCGATATTTGATTATGCTTCAGTAAATGAAGAGACTTTAAATGAACCACAATATAACTGGGGATATGACCCGAAAAATTTCAACGTCCCAGAGGGTTCCTATTCTACAAATCCTTATGAGCCGGCTGTTCGAATAACTGAATTAAAGCAAATGATTCAAACACTGCATGATAATAATCTTCGTGTTGTGATGGACGTAGTATATAACCATATGTATAATGCCGCTGAATCTAATTTTCATAAGTTAGTTCCAGGTTATTATTATCGTTACAATGAAGATGGAACATTTGCAAATGGAACTGGAGTAGGAAATGATACAGCTTCAGAACGAAAAATGATGAGGAAATTTATGGTTGATTCTGTAACATACTGGGCAAAAGAATATAATTTAGATGGGTTCCGTTTTGATTTAATGGGTATTCATGATTTTGAAACGATGAATGAGATACGTAAAAGCGTTAATCAAATCGATCCTTCTATTATACTACATGGAGAAGGTTGGGATTTAAATACACCACTTGCCGCTGAGTTGAAAGCAAATCAAAAAAATGCAGAGAAAATGAAAGGGATTGCTCATTTTAACGATAATATACGTGATGGATTGAAAGGCAGTGTATTTGAGGATAAAGATAATGGTTTTGTAAATGGAAAGCAAAACATGGAAGACCGTATTAAAAAAGGCATTACGGCAGGTATTGACTATGATACAAATTCGTCTACCTATCAAGATCCAGAGCAGGTGCTTACTTATGTGGAAGCACATGACAATCATACATTATGGGATAAACTTGAGTTGACTAATTCAGGTGACAGTGAAGAAGTGCGAAAACAAATGCATAAATTGTCTTCTTCTATTTTATTAACATCGCAAGGTATTCCATTTTTACATGCAGGACAAGAGTTTATGCGCACAAAGTATGGTGATCATAACAGTTACAAATCTCCTGATTCAATTAACCAAATGGATTGGTTGCGCCGTGCAGCGTTTAATAATGAAGTAGAGTATATGAAGGGCTTAATAGATTTACGCAAAAAATACCCAGCTTTTCGAATGACATCTGCAGAGCAAATTAAAAAGGATATATCTTTTATTGATGCTCCAAAAAATGTTGTAGCTTATATAATAGATGGAAAGGGCAATGGGAATAAAACTGAATACTTTATGGTGGCTCACAATGCAAATAGAGAAGCGGTTGACATAACGCTCCCATCGAAAGGTCCATGGAAAGTACTAGTAGACGGTAAGCAGGCGGGAAGTAAAACACTTTATGTTGTCCATGACAATAAAATTAAAGTTCCTGCATTAAGTTCATTTGTTTTAAAATCAGAAAAGCCGATTAAATAAAAGCAAATAATGTGAAAGTGTATACTGAATTGAGCAAGTTGAATAAGGATTGCAAATGCAAAAAGCGAAGTGAAGGTTGTTTTCACTTCGCTTTTAAAGTTAAATTAGTATAATTTCACATACTGTAATTATATTACAATTTAATAAAAAATAAACAAAAAGAGAAGAACTCACCAAGGTTCTTCTCTTTTTTATGTGTAATTAGGGTTTCCATAACTGTAGATATGGATGGTGTAAATTAATGGATGAATAATTTACTCTTAAAATTATAACAGAACAAATAAAGATTTTTATATGTAATATTGCATATAAAGGGTAAACAACAATAATTTCTTTTGATAAAAAGGAGCCACTGGTGAAAATGATGAGTAGCGCTTTTTCATATGGCGAGTTTGTTTCTTAGTTCTTTCCTATACTTTATTTCATTTTCCAATCGTGTAAGGTTAAGGGAGATACCAGTAGAAAGGAAGATTTAAAAATGAGCTTGGTATAAAATGAAACATTGCAAGTATAAGATTCTGTACTTAGTAATCTCCCGTCTTAATGCATGTCATTGGGTAAGTACGGGGAGTTCAATCGATTCCGAATAAAATCGATAGTATCAATTGCAATTTTTTTACGTTTAAGAACAATCCCGGCATGTCCACATGTATAAATATATCGTGTAGGTCTTTCCCAGGATTCCCACAAGTAGTCCGTATCCTCAGAGTGCACATATAGATCGTGCTTGCCTGAAATTAATAAAATATTTTCTTTTTTTACTTTTGGTAATGCTTGACTCGGTTCAGTGATTTTCCAATAATCTATTAAATCATCATACGTTATACCATGATGTTCCAAGTCTTCTCTAATAAATTTACCTGGATTTGACTTCCAAATTGAATAAGATAGTCGATTCGCGTAGAAAATGGATGCTAATACATCAATCTCTGATTCAACAAGAGCTGTTAGGTTAGTAATAACCCCACCTAAACTGATTCCTATTAGAATTAAGGGGCCATTTTTATTTGCTTTAATCCATTTAATCAAAGTTCGTAAATCAGCTACCGCTTGTCTAGTGGCTTGTACAGTTCGTTCAATATTAGCACTTACCATGTACTCTCCACTGAATAGGGATTGGTTGGGTTTTCTTTCAAAATGATATGGTAGAGTGAAATAATACATATTCCACTTCAAGTTAGTCATATGGCCGTGAAATATTTTTTTTACACGTTCGTTAGAATCCATTCTCCAACCGTGAACAAAGATGACATGAGGTGCATCTTCATTTTTATGTAAAAATAATTCCCCAGTTACAGAGTCGTTGCGTGAATCACCAGATTGAACCGAGCTTTTATATTTGAATTGTCCAACCATGTATTCCTTTTCCTGTTTAGAATGCTTAATGTTAATATGAATATCAGATGGTTTTACTTTATAAAAAAATTTTATGTCCTTTATATCTAGTGAAGTGTTAGAAAGAGAAGTATATTGAAACTCTACACTTCTTTTTTTGTGCAAATCATACAAGGCGTATCGATCAATGAGTTTTGAAAAAACCAAATTAACCTCCTCCAAAATACATATTGTTTTAAACGTGGGCAAAATTTATGTTTTATTTATGCTGTAAATTAATTATAAAATATTAAAAGGATTATACATCATGAATAATCTAAATGTATTTCTAGAAGAATATCAATTTATCAAATGTTCTCTTTTCCTAATATTAGGTGCTTGAATTATAAAAATAGGTGATAAATTTGTATATTATATTATAAAGCTAGTAATAAAATAAAACCATAAATAATTTATACTAAAATCTAAAAAGAAAGTTAATATTCTCATTATTATAAGAGAATATTAACTTTCTTTTTTTCGTATTAAAAGGTAAACCTTTTGAAGTGACGTGCTTTCTATGAAAGACATTAATAAATACCCATATAACTATCCAAATAGGATGCTTTTTCTTTGTTGCGTAAAAATTACATAACAAACATAAATTTGTATGTTATATACATTAAATAAAGCTTAACTCTTTCTTTTTTCTATAAGTGCCTTAAATGGAGTGACTCCTTACCAATATTCAAAAACGATTGCGTTTTTGAAATTGTGCTCCAGTTTTTCTTGACCAGGTCAATGCATAACTACACATAAACTCCTTATATCTCTAGATAAACTACCGATTAGCTCCATATAGACTCTAGATAACCTATATAGAATACAAGTTATCAAGGAGGTAAGAAAAAATGAATTTTATGAAACGAGCAATTCTCAGTATGAAAAAAAGAGTAGGAACATCATTAATTTTGATGGCAGTCTTCCTAATTGTTACAAATTTAGTGTTGGCAGGATTCACAATCCAAAATGCATCAAAAAAAGCTGCTGATGCAGCAAGAAAAAAACTGGGGGCAGATGTTACTTTAGGTCTTGATTTTGACAAATTAGGTCAACAAGCTCGGGAAACTGGAGAGATGCCTAATCCGCCGAAGCTCAATACAAATGAAGCAGATCAATTAGCGAAGTCAAGGTATGTAAAAGACTATAATTACATAACCAATACTTTCGGAATTTCTGATGGACTTAAACTAGTAGGAGCTTCAGAAGGAGAAGAAGGAAAAGGTAAAGCGGGAATGGCGGCTGTACGAGGCGGTTCAAGTTCCGGTACAGAAATAGATATGAATGCTTCTTTTATGATTGAGGGAGTTCGCAAGACTGCATTACAAGAAAGCTTTAAAAATGGAAAAAGTAAAATCATTGATGGGAAACCAATTACAGAACAGATGAAAGATCAGAATGTAGCTTTAATGGAAAAACGATTAGCGGAATTAAACAATTTGAAAGTAGGAGACAAAGTTAAAGTGCAATCAGGGGATAAGAAGGAAACCCTCGAGGTTGAAATTATCGGTATTTACGAAACGACTGAGCAAGCAATGGGTCAACAGGCCCCTCCTATAATGGATCCAGCTAATAAACTATATATGCCGCATTCAACTATGAAAAAATTAGAAGTAGATCAAGGTATGAGTAGCATTCAAGTCGTGTATTTCTTGAAAGATCCACAAGACATTGATGCATTTAAAAAAGAAGCAAAAAAATCTGATATTGATTTTAATTATTTTAAATTAGATGCGCATGATTCATTGTACAAACAAATGATTGGACCTATCGAAAATATCTCATCCACTTCTCAAATGATTATTTATATTGTATCAATTGCAGGTGCGATTATTTTAGGATTAATCATTATGTTATCAATAAAAGGACGTCGTAAGGAAATGGGGATTCTGTTGTCTATTGGAGAGAAAAAGTGGAAACTGATGGCGCAGTTCGTAGTAGAAGTAGTATGTGTGGCTATTTTAGCATTTGGATTATCCATAACAACAGGAGCTAAAGTTTCTCAATTCATAGGGGATAATTTACTTTCGAGTGAAATTGCTACAGCAAGCGAAGAAACAGACACCTCGCAAAATGGTACTGTAATGATGTCTGGACCTGGTGGTACTCTACAAAACCAAAAAGAAGATCCAATTGATAAAATTGATGTAAGTGTAACAGGAGAAGATGTAGGGAAAATGGGGGGGATTGGACTAGCTATTGCTATATTAGCAACACTTCTTCCAGCATTATCTATTCTACGCTTAAATCCAAAACAAATTCTTTTAAAAGATGAATAGGGAGGCTCGATATGGAAACGATTTTACAATTTAAAAATTTGGATTATTATTATGAAAGTAATGGGAAAAATGTAGCGATACTAGATAATGTTAACTTTTCTTTTCAAAAAGGGCATTTCTACACGATTTTAGGACCATCTGGATCTGGTAAAACCACAACTCTGAGCTTAGGTTGTGGTCTGGATGTCCCTAAAAATGGTTATGTACTGTATAATGGCAAAGATATTCGAAAAATCGGTTTGGATCGATACCGTAATAAAAATGTATCTGTAATTTTCCAATCTTATAATTTGATTACCTATATGACTGCTCTTCAAAATGTCCTAACAGCAATGGAAATTACAGGTGTTAAAGTGCAAAATAAAACGGCAAGGGCATTAGAATTATTAGAGAAAGTAGGACTTACTGAAGTAGAAGCGAAACGTAACGTTCTGCAACTAAGTGGCGGGCAACAACAGCGTGTAGCAATCGCTCGAGCGTTATCTTGTAATGTTGATTTACTGATTGCGGATGAGCCGACAGGAAACCTCGACGAAGAAACGGCAATGGATATAATAGAACTGTTTCAAGAACTTGCACATAAAGAAAATAAATGTATTATTGTTGTGACGCACTCACAGGAAGTTGCTAAAAAATCAGATCGTGCAGTTTATTTAAGTAAGAAGAAGTTGGTAGTAAACGAAATCTAATATAAACACAGTAGCTTTTCAATTCACACAATTTTCGAAAATAAACTTCTGCAAATGTTTATATTTGATATACAATAAAAACAAGCCATAATCAAAATGGTCTCCCTGTATTGAATGTTAAGATAGTTTGTTGTTCCCTTTTTAACAATATTTGAAAAAGAACTTGTAGGATATTCTACAGGTTCTTTTTGTTATGATCGGTTAACTATATCATTGAGGAATTACATATAAAAAAAGGGACATTACCTAGATGTATAATCTAAATACTGTCCCGTTTAACTGTTTATCTGTATAGTTATTGAAGAATTAAACCTACAATCATAATTAAACTAAATACTATCATCCAACCAAACGCACAATAGCCGAAAATTCTAATCCATTTTGGTAATTGATTCATGTTAACTTTATTTGTGGGAACTCCTTGCATAGAAAACATCATTTTTTGATCTCTATCCCTATTATTTTGCTGTTCATACATAACATCATCACCTTTCTAGCACTATTGTATGTATAATATATCAGCCTGAAGATAACTAAGTACAGAATATTAGACGAAATAAAAGTGATTCGACAATTATAGTGGATGATTTTCTTTTCCAGTACTGTATACTATATTTCAAAAAACTAAAACTTGATTACTCAAAAGCTATATATACTAAAGTATTTGCTCATTTAAAACATAGTAAACCTTTAACAAGAGATGCTTATTATTCGATATTGAATAATTTGGATAAATTCACTTATACTTCTTAACGTTTAGATACGTATATGTGCAGTAAAGTAGGAGCAGCTTAAATTCATTACTATGATTTATTCGTTACTTTTAAAGAATCTAACACTATTTTGGTTGCGCCTGCAATAAGTTTATCATCGTATTTCGCATCCTCTTTAGCATGATTAGAAAGTATTGCAAGAACAATTGGCTTTTTATTTGGTGGCCAAATGATTGCGATATCATTCCTTGTTCCATAAGGCCCAGAGCCAGTCTTATCGGCTACTTTCCATTCTCCTGGAACTCCAGCACGAATTAAGTTGTCCCCCGTAGTATTCTTTTTCATCAAATCTATTAAAAAGTTCCGTTTCTCAATTGAAAGTATATCGCCTAGCGCGTAAGCTTGAAGACTAGTAGCTAATGCCTTTGGGGTACTAGTATCACGAGTGTCTCCTGGCTGTACTTCGTTTAATTCTGGTTCAAAACGTTCAGGATTTGTGACAGTATCTCCTATTTCTCTCAGTGATTTTTTGAATTCACTTGGCCCACCTAATTGTTTAAGAATAAGGTTTTGTGCAGTATTATCGCTATATCGAATGGAAGCATCCGCAAGCTCTTTCAGAGTCATACCTGTATCTACATATTTTTCAGTAATTGGATTGTAATTCACAAGATCTTTGCTAGTATACTTAATTCTTTGATCTAAATCTTTTATTGATTTCTTTTGTAACAGTGCTCCCACAGCAAGGGCTTTGTGGGTAGATGCGTATGCAAACCGTTCATCTGAACGATAAGTAACAGTTTGATTCAAACCGGTGTCCAGTGCATAAATACCAAGTTTAGCATCATATTTTTTTTCAAGTTTAACAAAAGATTGATTACTTATGTGTTCTTGTTTGGTTTGTTTTGGGGATTCAGATTGAGTATTACTATTGGAACAGCCTATAAGCGTTGCACATGAAAGTAATACTACAGGTAGCATCTTTTTATAATGTGAAATGGGGAAAAACTTCTTTGAAACTATCATGCATTTTCAACCTCTTTCAAGAATATATGGATTTTGTTTAGGCATTTTACATACCGATACAATTAACAAATGTACAGGATAGCAATCCTCTTGTATTTCTTACGTTACAAAATGAGAGAACTACCAAGAACACCTTTTTTATACGTAATAGACAATCTAGGTAACACATTTGTTCCATTTATTGAATATATCCATTAATTTTATTTATAAGAATCACAAAATCCACCTTTTTTGAAGTCCACTTAATTTAATATGGATTTAGGTTGAGTTCCCTCGTAATGGGAATTTCAATTGGATAGCGCATATATAACAACCTCGTTTCGGATAGAATAAGTAATAACAACTACTGATTTCATTTTAAGTGAGGTGTTATACGATACATACGACAAAACAAAAAAGACTTGTGGTGCAAAGTATAACTACATTTAGTCTACTAATAACGACTATCTTCACACCCATGCTTATTTACATTGTTTATGGATTACAGATTTCGAAAGGCTTTGAGGGATACTGGCCATCAATCTTGTTTTATACAACCTATATGACGGGTGTGTTTATCTGGATACCTATTGTGAATAAAGCTGGGATTCAACGCTCCTTATATTGGGCTGTTTCTATTCTGATAGTATCATTACTTAGTGTTACTTTCTTTGGATGGAGTTCAAAATGGCTAGAAATAAGTGCGTTAGTTTCTGGTTTTGCAGTTAGTACAATTTCTACCATGACGAGTACTTTATTGTTTCTACATGTTGAAGGCGGGGGAAAGATTTATAATAAAAATCAACAAGCGATTATTATTGGTATCGTTTTTCTATTACTAATCATCGTATTGTTAGCGATTAGTTTTCTATCGCCGCCGCTGATAACATGCATATATGGGATTTGTTTAATCAGTATCCTTTTTGCTATAAAAATGATGCCGAGAACGGAGTTAGCCAAAGGGTTTTTACCTATCTCCATCGTATCGGTAGTAGGAAAGTTTCTTTTTGTCTCAATGCTTATTCTTATGATACGAACAAGTCGTAACATAAATAATGAACAATATATTTTCTATTTTTTTCTGCTCTCTATAGCGCTTATTTGTTTCATGTTTTTGAGTTTGTTGAAAGGAAAGTTCTTTCATAAACTTTCATCTTCTTTACCAATTCGATTAAAGGCAGAATCATTTTTACTTGGATTAGGAAATGGATATTTATTTTTGATGGGTATTTTTTATAGTTTTACTTTCTATAACATGTTAACCTGTATTTTCATTGTAGTTGGTCCATACCTATTAGGGGTTTTGATGTCCATATTTTTAGATATCAAAGCTGCTAAGAAACTTAATCCAATCCATTTGTTTTTAGTAAGTACCTTAATCATGATATTCGGGTTTTATTCTCCAATATTTATAGTCCTTAGCGTTACATTTGGGAGCTATGCCATTAATAGTATTTCTTCTCAAAATAATATGAAAGTATATATGGTGAATGCTACACAAAGAGAGCTTTCTTTACTCATTTACACAACATGGAGAAATATGGGGAATATATTTTTGCAATTTTTTATTTTGATTGTGATTGTGGGAGTAGGGGTGTTTTATGATGTCGAATGGTCGCAACTTTTCCAAACAATTGTTGGGAAGAGTCAAATGCAGATTGAAGGGTTATCCGTACAACGATTGATGTTTATGTTAGCAATTTGCTGTTGGCTTGGCATGGTGGGCTTAGGTATGTGGATTGGTAAAAAAGCTAATCCCAATATTGCTTAAAAAGTATCTAGAAAAATACCGGTACTAAAAAATGGAGTACCACAAATATCTGAGTGTAGCTTTTAGTTTGTCCACGATCTAAGTAACATAAGGTGGATGATAAAAATAAAGGGCGTAAAAAAACGAGATGTAATCGCATCTCGTTTTTTATGTTATGCGAGGTGTCAGATCAATTTAAAAAACTAAAGGGGTACCATTCGTATTATGGTCACGAGTATGTCAGTACCCATATCGCTTGCCGCTTTTTAATAGAACTTGGTTACGAATGGGAGTTTATCGACAAAGTATTAATGATTACAGAGTTTCATATGAAGATGTTACATGGCGGAGAAGAAGCAGCGCGTGAAATCTATCATTACTGCGGTGATGTCTTGCTATTATTATGGGAGGTTTATCATTAGGGATGCATGGACCGAGTGCACTAAATTTAACGTTTCCCATCAACTTTTGGATTTTAACACTATATTTGGCGATTTTCGGTACGTTGTTAGCATTTATATTCAATTAATAATGATACGGAAAACATCCCCCACACGTGCAGGCTTACTCATGGGAACAGAACCAGTTATTGCTGTTCTTTTTGCTGTTATAGTAGGGGGAGAATATTTAAGTTGGATACAGTGGATTGGGGGAGCCTTAATTGTTATCGCTACTTATTACGGTCGCCATTTAGAAAATAGAATACGTCATAAAGCGAAAATCCAGCCTATTGATTCCTAATAAGTTTATACTTACTACAAAAACAAACAAACTCGTCCTACTAAGAGGGGAGTTTGTTTGTTTTTTGTTTAGATAATGGAATGCTCATGCAAAATTGTACACTATGTTCCATATTATTTATAGAATATTTTATACCTAGCGTTTCAAGAATTTGTTTAACAATATATAGCCCCAAACCACTTCCTCCAGTATTTCGATTCCTTGATTTTTCAATTCGATAAAATGGTTTAAAAATTTGTTGTATATCTTCTTCTTTAATATTGACACCTGTATTCATAATTTTCATTTTGATTTGACCTTGTTTAGAATCCTCACTTAACTTTATATAGACTTTTTCATTATGTGGTGAATACATAACCGCATTATGGATAATATTTTTACATGCTTTTTCAAAAAGAACACGATCTGTATAAACAGAAAGGTCAGAATCTATTTCTTTTATTATTTGGATACTTTTTTGAGAAGCGAAAAATTCGAGATCTTTTGTGATTGTACCTATTAACTTTGAAAGATTAACTTCTTCTATATTTAGTTTAAAGGTATGTTGTTCTAACTTCGACATGCTTAAAATTTCACGAACTAATTGTTCCATACTTTCAATAATTTGATGATTTTTCTTTAAATATTGATCACGATTTTGATAAGGGCCAATATTGTATATCATCCCTTCTAAGTATCCTTTCATTACAGTAAGAGGGGACTTTAATTCATGTGCTACAATCGCAAAAAACTCTCTGCGTTTTGTTTCTATTTCTCTTTCTTTTTCAATATCATTTTTTAATTGTTGATTTGCTTTTTTTAAATCAAACATAGCTTGTTGTAAGTTAATAGACATGTCATTCAAACTATTAGATAATTCTCCTAACTCATCTGTAGAGCGAACCTCAATTTTTTCGGAGAAATCTAAATTTGCCATCTTTTGTGCACCTTCATTAATATAAATAAGTGGCTTTGTAATAAACCTGGAATAGAAATAAGCACTCCCTACACCAATTACGAGTACAATGATACTAATATAGGGAAGAAAGCGTACTAAAACCTGTGAAGCTTCATCAATCGGTTGAAATGTTGCGAACACTACAAGCGTTAAACTACCATCTTGGAATTGAATTGGTTTCGTAACGTTATATGAATTGCTAAGGGGAGCTGTATTCTCGAACCGTGTCGCTCTAGTAACCACTGTTGTTTGCGCACCACTTTGAATAAAAGAAAATGAAGGAGAGTAAATAATTACTCCTTCTTTATTTTGAAGTGAAAGCATCGCATTATTTTTTTTTGCGTAGTCATCAAAAAGTGGTATCGCATCTTGAAACGTAAGATCTTTAGACTTATCAATTATTTCTTTTATACCTGTTTGAAGTTGATCTGTTTTGTATTGCTCATAAAACGTAGGGAGAAAGAAGTATAAAGTTAAATAAATCAATACTGCAAAGGATAACAAAATGAGAGATGTAGTCATAAAGAGTTTATAAGTAATTTGCTTCATCTTCATGTTTTTTACAATTCTATTCATCAATTTTATAACCAATACCCTTTATTGTTTTAATGTAAGGGATAGCTAATTTTTTACGTAGGTTTTTAATATGTGTATCAATTATTCGTGTTTCTCCAAAATAATCGTATCCCCAAACTTTTTCTACGATATTTTCTCTTGTAAGTACTTTTCTCTCATTTAGAAATAGTAGTTGTAGAATTTCAAACTCTTTTGTCGTTAATAAAATTTCAACGTCATTTACATATACTCTATATGCATCAACATCGACACGCACTTCTTTAAACACCAAATGATTATTTACATTGTTATCATAACTTCTTCTCAGTACAGCTTCGACTCGTCTAATCAAAACATGAAACGAAAAGGGTTTTGTTATATAATCATCGATTCCAAGATCAAACCCTTTCATTTGATCTTCTTCTTCCTCTAATGCAGTTAGCATAATAATTGGTATATTTGACTGGCTTCGAATCATCTTGGAAACTTCAAATCCATTAAGATTGGGCATCATTACATCTAGAAGAATTAAATCAAAGGATTGCTTATTAAACTGCGTCATACCCTCTAATCCATCTGATGCAACTACAACTGTATACTGTTGTGTCATTAAAAATTGTTTAATTAATTCCTGAATTTCTTGATCGTCCTCTACCACGAGAATATGATAGTTCCTCATAATATCACCTCTGGTAGTCATTATAGCCTTACTATCTGGAGTTTATGTGGAGATGCATTACGAGACTTTACAATACGTTTATCGTGTTAGCTCCACGTTCAAGATTATGTGTTATCAGCTAATAAGTATTAATAGCCTCATTACTTTTTTATGGATAAATAATTGTATGCTTGAAAAAAATACTCATCGTATAAAAAATGAATGATTAATATTTACGAAAAATCAATGTATAATAATGTAAATTGGATGTAATTTCTTAAACTGTATGAAAATATACTTTCGCTTCTTTACTAGAAGGGGAAAAGGAAATGAATTTCAATATAAAAGGAGCCACCGAAATTCTGGAGCATGCGCCACAAACTTGGGAGTTTTTTATCTAGTCTCTGTTTAATCGTTAATCACCTAAATAACAACTCTCTTGGTAAACCCAAAGTTTAAAGGTACAAACTAGGGATTATTTATATAATGCGAGAAAGGTTGTGAAATTATTTGAGGGGTTATAAAGCAATGCTATTTGATTTAGATGATACGTTACTTGATAGGGATATGGCAGTAGATAAATTGTTCTCCATTATTTTAGAGAAGTTTTATGGGGATGTTAAACAACATGCAGTAAAAAATGTTATGTTACAGAAATTCAAAGAATATGATAAAAAAAGCTATGGTCACAGTGATAAAGTAATGGTTTTGGAATCATTTTTTAATGAATTCCCATCGAAATATAGATTACCACGCAATAGTATTCAAGATTTTTGGAATAATAATTTTCCTAAATGTTTTTCTATAAACCAAAGTACTATTAATATTATAAATACTATAAAGTTGCATGTTAAAGTTGGAATTATAACAAACGGATCAACTCAGAGACAAAAAGCTAAAATAATTAACACGAATTTGAATCGTCATTTTGATACAATTATTATTTCTGAAGAAACGGGATTTAGTAAACCTGACAAACGCATATTTGAAATAGCATTAAATAAGCTAAATGTGCAACCAGAAGATGTACTATTTGTTGGAGATGACTTAGAAAAAGATATTGCTGGTTGTCAAAATGTAAATATAAAGGGTATATGGTTCAATCCTAATATGATTAAGAATAACACCGACACAAAACCGTATGCTGAGATTACTTCTTTTGATAGTTTATTAAGTTATTGTGGAGAAGTACATTTTCAACAATAGTGATATATTACCCTTAATTTCATTGACCGTATGAAAAATTTAAAAATAATATTCATTTATAACAGCATAGGGAGGATATTGAGCCAGGGCAAATCATTTATATGTATTAATGAAGAGCTGCAAAGCATGTTTAATATATGCCCTATACATTATAGAGGAGTGAGACTATGGAAATAAAGAAAGTAGTAATTGGCGGAATAAATATAGCGGTCATAAGAAACGATACGCTAGTGATATCCGACGTTCAATCTGCATTGGATCTTATGGCAACAGTTCAATATGAGGTAGATGCGAAACGTATTATTATCCATAAATCATTAATAAGTGAAGATTTCTTTAACCTAAAAACACGTCTTGCGGGTGAAATTCTTCAAAAGTTTATAAATTACAAGGTAAAGATTGCTATCGTTGGGGATTTTTCTATGTACGCTAGTGAAAGCTTAAAGGACTTCATTTATGAGTGTAATAAAGGTAAAGATATTTTTTACTTAGCAACTGAGCAACAAGCAATTGAAAAATTAAGTACAGCAAAGTAATTTGGTCGATTTGTTTTTGTTCCATAGGATTTTTTTGAAAAAATACAATCATACTTCTCTTTTTCTAATGCTGCTATTTGTATTTTTAAAACTTGATTCAAAGTTGATACTCTTGCATAATCATATTCCACTAAAATACCCCTCTTTTTCACGTCGCTAATGACCATATGTTATTTATCCAATATATAAGAACTAACGTTTGTGATAAACTTAGTGATGGATAAAGGGGGCGTTTACTTGAACAATTTTAATGATATAATCCAAAATTTAAATAATATAGTATATAAACCAAATAACTTAATGATAACTAATTTAAAAGAAGAAAAACAAAACTCAGAGTATGCAGGGGCGTTATTTCACTTAAATAACAAAACGATACGTTTTAGAGTATCAAAAATTACTCCTAATAAAATTGGTCAATTTGTTTCTTTTTGGGAGAAAAATGAAAACATGCAAAATCAAGCATTTTCTTATGACTCTGCTCCTGAATTATTAGTTATCACTTGTATAGACGATAATAAACTAGGACAATTTATTTTCCCAAAAGATATTCTTCTTAAAGAGAAAATATTGAAAACTCAAAGTCAAAAAGGAAAGATGGCTATGAGAATTTATCCGATTTGGGATATCCCTGTTAGTAATCAAGCTAAAAAGAGCCAAATGTGGCAACTTCAATATTTTGTTGATTTAAGTGATACTAATAATTTATCCATAGACAAACTATTACATTTATATTCGTAGCTTTTTGTTTTAGTTTTGTATGTGGCTCCAAAAAGAAGTAATCGTTGCTGTATCGCAGAGTAAATAAGAGGCATTTATAATAATGCCTCTTATTTTAATTTTCATATTAAGTTATCTTGTGAATCAGTTTTTTTGTACCGGTACAGTTAAACGAAATGTACATTGTTACAGTACCCCATCAAATTTACAATCAGCATATACTATTTTAACTTATAACTAATAAGGGGTGCTGAATATGACAAGATTACAAGATCAGCTTTTTAAAAGATTGAACCTTGAAAAACGTATTGAAGTGAAATTTGACGAGTTAAATACAATTCTCTTTGCATTTGCACACACTATACCGTTTGAGAATTTAGATGTAATAGCAGGTAATACGAATAAAATCTCTATGGAAAACTTACAAGAGAAAATTTTAACTAGTTCCCGCGGTGGACTTTGTTATGAATTAAATACTCTTTTTTATTATTTTTTAAAGGATAGTGGTTATGATGTACAACTCGCACTAGGTACCGTATATAAAAATGATATAAACGCTTGGGCACTTGAGGACGGACATATAACAATTATTTTAAATAATGATAACGTACGGTATTTAATTGATGTAGGTATAGCTTCGTTAGTACCTCTCGTTCCTGTACCTTTTACTGGTGAGTCTGTTTCTTCAAAAAATGGTTCGTACCGGGCGAGACGAAAAGATACGAGTAAAGGAAATTATGTTCTAGAAAGAATAGATGTTGATGGAGAATGGAAAGTTTGTCATGCTTTTTATATTCATATTATTGATGAGGCGGTAGTAAATGAGGTTCAAAGACGAGTAATAGAAGATGAGAAGTCTATTTTCAACAAGGGACCAATTGTAGTAAAGTTGACGAACGCTGGCCATGTTTCTTTAACGAATACTAGTTTGACTGAAATTATTTATGGAGAAAAAACGAAACGTGAAGTTACAGAAGAACAATATAGAGAACTTTTATATACTTTATTTGCTATTAAGTTATGAATAAACAAATAGCCGGTTTAAAAGGTTTTCTTCTAATATGTTTTGGAAACTGCGGTATAGTTAGTGTTTTTAACGTTTCTGCAACCTCTTCATACGTACGAAAAACGGGTTCTTTTCCATTGTCTCCTTGCAAAACTAGTCCTTCATCACGGATTACATACGGCATAAAACCACTCCTTCTAGTAAAAGAATTATGTCCTTTTGAAATAGAATGATACGATTTAAAGTTTGATTTTCTTAATAGATATAATACACTAGAACAGTATAAAAAAATATGTACAATGAATTTTGAATGTAAAGGAAGATTATTATGTCAGTTATCGATAAATTGAAACTTAATAAGTATACAAATATGGTCGTTATTAACGAACCAAGTGATTACAACATTTTTACAGGTAAAGAAACTGCATTTTCAAAAGAACACGATGCTATTTTTATTTTTGTTGAAACGCTTGATGAAATGGTGAAACAAACGAATTTTATTATTAGTAATGAAGAATTACTAATTGAAAAAGGTTATGTGTTTTTCGCATATCCGAAAAAAGGCAATTCTCGTTACAGTACTTTTATTCATCGTGATGAGATGTTTCCAGCATTACAGGTTGGGGATGACGGGTATGTAGGAAAAAGCGATATTAAATTTGCGCGAATGGTAAGTATGGATGATGTCTTTACTGTTGTAGGTTTAAAACGTGAAAAGAAAAAAGCGACGAAAACGCCTGCTGCGAGTCAATGTGTAGCTGATTATGCAGATCGAATTCAAGATGTTGAAGCATTATTGGCTAATCATCCGAATGAACTTCAGTTTTATCAAAGTTTAACACCTGGATACCAAAAAGATTGGGCACGTAATCTTTTTTCTGTAAAACAAGAAAAAACACGTGAAAAACGTCTTGAGAAAATGATTGAAATCCTTTCACAAGGCTATAAAACAATTGAATTATTCCGTAAGAAGAAAAAATAGCGATAGGAAAGTCACAATGATGCAACAATTAATTGCGATGAGTACATTGAAAAAAGTATTCCTTCCATTATACTAAGGAATGTTCTTATATTTATATAATTAGCCAAAGAGAAAAGGTGTTTGAAATGAAATCTTATATTGTAGTTGGAGCTGGAATTTTAGGAGCGTCTACTGCTTATCATCTTGCTAAGGCTGGTGCGAACGTTACTATCGTAGATCGCCAACAATTAGGTCAAGCAACTGATGCAGCAGCAGGTATTGTCTGTCCATGGCTTTCACAACGTCGTAATAAAGCGTGGTATAAAATCGCTAAGGGCGGTGCACGTTACTATTCTTCGTTAATTCAGCAATTAGAAGAAGACGGTGAAACGGATACAGGTTACAGCCGTGTAGGTGCAATTAGTTTACATACTGATGAGAAAAAGCTAGATCAAATGGAAGAGCGAGCTTATAAACGACGTGAAGATGCCCCAGAGATTGGTGAAATCACTCGTTTATCAGCTGAAGAAACGAAAAAATTATTCCCGGCATTATCGGAAGAATATAGTTCTATTCATATTAGTGGAGCTGCACGAGTAAATGGAAGATCATTACGCAACGCATTAATAAGCGCTGCGAAAAAACATGGTGCAACTTTCATAAAAGGAGATGCAGTAATAGTCTGTGAAGGAAATCATATTACTGGAGTTAAAGTAAACAACGAGACAATTTTAGCAGAAAAGGTAATTATAACTGCAGGCGCTTGGGCGAACGAAATATTAAACCCATTAGGAATTAATTTCTTAGTTACGTTCCAAAAAGCACAAATTGTTCATTTGCATATGGAAAATACTAATACAGAAAATTGGCCAGTTGTTATGCCACCAAACGATCAATACATTTTAACATTTAACAATGGTCACGTTGTAATTGGTGCAACACATGAAAATGACACTGGTTTCGATCATCGTGTAACAGCTGGTGGTTTACATGAAGTATTTCATAAAGCATTGACAGTTGCACCTGGTTTAGAAGATGGTACAATGCTTGAAACAAGAGTTGGATTCAGACCATTTACACCAGGATTCTTACCTGTTATCGGACCACTACCTAACTTTGAAGGTATTCTCGTTGCGAACGGATTAGGAGCTTCAGGTTTAACGGCTGGTCCATACTTAGGAGCAGAACTGGCTAAACTAGCACTCGGACAACCTATTGAATTAGATATAAATGATTATGATGTTGCTGGTGCAATTGAATAATAAAAAAGATTAGGATAGAATCCTAATCTTTTTTATTTATACTTAATTACTATATGGAGTGGGGGTTCTTTTGAATAAAAACACTACTGACAGAATAATAATTACAGCCTTCAAACTGCCCCAATATGGATAAACAGCATGGTCTGTTAAACTAGCATATTGAAAAATATTCTCTAAACCGAAAATCCCTATCATGACTGCTAAAAGGAATGAAGCTGTTCCAAACCTCCCATTACGATAGAGGGTAAATAAATACACCGCGAAAATTAGTGGAAAGATGATTTGTAGTACGATTGTCATAGCTCGTCCCCCAGATTATTTATAATTATATTATATACAAAATTGTAATAAAAAGGAATGTTGCTTGTTTGATACTAATAGAACTACTCTAATCATATTCTTCTATAAAAAAGAATAAAAAGGGGTGTACAGTTAATTGACAAAAGTTAAAGTTAATTTGCGACCCATTGTTCATAATATAAATTTACCGACTGTAATGAAAACAACTATACTTCCGGGCGATTCAACTGAAAGACTATTTATTGCAACACAACTGGGAGAGATTTTTTACATAGGAGACGGAGTTATAAAAACATTTTTAAATATTCGTCCGCAAGTTATCAAGTTAGGTACATCTGAAGAAGGCGTTTCTAGTAGTGGCTATGATGAACGTGGATTGCTAGGTCTAGCGTTTCATCCACAATTTTATCAAAACGGTTTATTTTATCTTCATTATTCAGTAGCTGGAACTCAAGGACCGGGTGCGCTTACTGAACAATTTAAACCGAATCCTTGTGACCCTAAAGCTTTAAACTTAAAGTGGGTAAATAGAGATACTCAATATGATCATATCGATACAGTTGAGGAATGGATTTTACAATCACATGGTCAACCTCAAAAAAGACGAACATTACTTAATATAAGAAGGCCATTTTTTAATCATAACGGAGTCAATAGTTTAAACTTTTCACCGGAGACTGGAAAACTTATTTATACAAATGGAGATGGTGGATCGGGTTATGATCCATTTAATTTAAGTCAGGATGATTTAGAAATAGCGGGTAAAATAATTGAAATCGATGTAAGTAAAAATACATTCATACATAATCCGCCAGTTGTTACACGTTTCAATGAACTTCCTTTATCTATACAAGAAACACTTACAGTAATTGCGAAAGGAGTTCGTAATATAACAGGTATTTCATTTCAAAGATTTTATAATCAATTTGTAAAATATGCTGGAAATGTCGGACAGGATATTGTAGAGTCTATTTTTTCGTTTGTTCATTATAAACCAATCCCGGTTACCGAACTTGTTCAAACGTATTTAATGAGATCTACTCCTAATCAAGAAGGATTTATTAACTTTGGTTGGCGAGGGTGGGAAGGAGAATTGCCCACCTCTTTTATAAGACACTGTTCTGAGAATCCTACTTTGGATGAGAGAACAATGGCTTATTATGATGAAACAATACAAACATCAGTGAAGCGTATTCAGCCTCTTATTAGTTATTTTCATAAAGATTCTAGACCGGATAAGTTTGGAGGAACTTCACTTACAGGAGTTCAGCCATATATGGGAACTGCAATCTCGAATTTAAATGGTAGCGTTGTGTTTACTGATCTCGCCAAGAAAGAAGAATCTCAATCTCCAGTTAAAGGCGTTTTAGCTTATACTAGAGCAGGTATAGACGGTAAACATAATGACTTTCATGCTATTGAAACCAATTATGATTTTGGTGCTCAAGCAGCTTATTATGTTAGTTTGGCAACAAATTTGGATCAAACTAGATTATATTTAGGAGTTTATGGTTCTATGAAAGTATCTGATTTTAATAAAGGTACTATTTTTGAAATTGTTCCTTGATACGATATAAACTCTCAGTCTAAATTCTTCAAAATGCACGATCTATTTTCCCCCTAAAAATACTTCTAAGTATAAACGACTATTGTATAGTGATCGATAACCAGCAGAAAGTAACGCATAAACAAAAAGTGTATGAATAATATAGGAAGTGATGAATTAGGTATATTTAGGAGGGATTTTGATGAATCGGTTTGTATGTTATTGGTATCAACTGATGATAGAGCAGGATGCGAACTTTGTTCATAAAAGAAAGTTGTCCCTTGTAAATAAGTTAGTAATTACAGCTTTAATGAGTGCATTGGCCACCATGTTTCAAGCGGCGGGGAACTTAATTCCTGGTATAGGATTACTCATTAGTCCATTTGCGACGTTACCGATTTTCTTTGCTATTTGTTATTCTATTCGTGAGGGAATACTCTCTTATGTTCTTACTATTTTCCTACTATTTATTATTCAACCAAGCGAACTATTTGTTTTCCCTTTTACTACTGGCTTATTAGGTATAGCGTTAGGAGTATCCTTTTTACAATTAAAGAGGAGAATATGGGTGGTTTCTTTTTCAGCGACATGCCTACTTATAGGTATTATGATCGTTCTCGATATTTTCCATTTTCCAGTACTCGGTCCTGCTGTTCATACAACTATGGATATAAAAATTATTTCATTAATATTTATACTGAGCTTTCTATACTGCTGGAGCTATGCAGGTCTTTGTAGAATAATGATGAATAGATTATATAAAGTATTGTATTAATAATGTTATAAAATATTTTTGAACGAATATACGTGTGATGCGATATAAGTTCAAAAAGAATCAGTAAATATGATAAGGCTACTGTTTAGTACCAAAATAATTTACAATATAAACTTTTCTCGGATATTTTCATAGATTGGAGAATGAATTCATGACTAACGTTGCGATTAGAAGACCGAATTCGAATGATTTAGATGAACTATACTTGTTTTTCCGTATGGTTATTACGAATACATATAAAGATGAAGGATTATCACAATTATTGGATGACATAGAAAATGAAATTAATACGAAAAAGCAATATTTGAAAAATGATTTTGATAGTAATGGAGAAAATCGTTACTTTTTATTAGCAATCGATAAAGATAACGAAAAAATCATTGGAACAATTGAAGTCGGTCCAGCAAGTACATTGATTAATAGTTGTACTGGCGATGTACTTAAAAATTTATATGAAATAGGAACTGTATTTGTCCTTCCTGAATACCAAAGAAAGGGTATAGGGAGTTTACTACTAAATGCAATGTATCTTACATTACTTAGCAGAGGGATAACCGAATACTGTTTAGATAGTGGATACAAAAAAGCACAAAGTATATGGACAAAAAAGTTTGGAGAACCTAGTTATATACTGAAGGATTATTGGGGAGAATCAAGCGATCATATGATTTGGAAAAAGAGTTTGCATGATGTACCTATAATATTTGAATTATAAAATGAAATATACCTCTGAACGTAGCTTTTCTTACATATGTATGCTATTATTTATCTTTATAATAAAAGAGGACGTGAATGAACTTGATTAAAATTAATATTCCTGAGGCTGATGTTTCAATTACTGAACGTAAACAAGTTATTAAAGGAGACGAGCCGATAATTACTCCTATTAACGGTTTTATCGATTTCCACTTGTTCCCTAGAGATAAAGGCGGCATTTTTATGTTTTACAATATTAATGACGAACTTCTTTTCGTAGGTAAAGCTCGTAAAATTAGACAACGTATTAAGAAACATTTTGAAGACAATGTTTCACCAATTAAAAATCACCGTGATGAAGTATACCGCATTGATGCATGTATCGTAGAAGATCCAACAGAAAGAGAAATTTATGAAACATATATCATTAATGAATACCAAGCGAAATATAACGTTGATAAAGTATTCTATAAATAAGCAACATAAACGAAAAACAATCCTAGCATATTTACTGGGATTGTTTTTTATTTAGCTTCATTCTTCATTTCTTTCTCCTTTTTTAAAGTGATTAGCAACAATTAAACAGAAAAGCCCTATAAATAAAATTATTACTCCAAGCGTTTTATGTTTTCCTTCAAAGAAAGGAATGTCTGAAATAACATTAGTCATACATAACCCTAAAAACACAAGGATAGGTCCCATCCAAAGTAATACATTGCCGAATTTTGTATGCTTCCACATATTAACCCTCCTCGATTCTCTTTACATATATATCCATAATTTAAAAGTAAATTCATAGAGAAATATAGTTTTTTTCATATCGAAAATTTAACCTTCATATATTGGTACAAGCAAACGAGAAAGGAGACCATCATGAATTGGTTAGAAGCTTTTATTTTAGGCATAATTCAAGGTTTAACAGAGTTTTTACCAATAAGTAGTACAGGGCATCTTTATTTAGGAAGGCATTTGTTTCAATTAGATGAAGCAGGATTATTTTTAGATACGATGCTGCATATTGGGACTTTGCTTGCAGTGTTTATTTATTACAAAAAAGAATTTATATATTTAATTAAAAATCCATTTTCAAAGCTAATGTTATTACTTATTGTCGGGACGATACCTGCGGTCGTAATCGGATTATTATTTAAAGATTTCTTTGAAGATATTTCAAAAACAGGTATCACCATTGGTTGGGAGTTTTTAGTGACAGGTTTATTTCTGTATATGGTCGATAAACAAAAGAATGGTCGTAAAAAAATGGATGACATTACATATAAAGATGCATTTATCATCGGTTCATTTCAAGCAGCTGCTATTTTCCCTGCAATTTCTCGCTCTGGTATGACAATTGTCGCTGCATTATGGAGAAAGTTAGACCGCGAAACAGCTGCTTACTTTTCTTTTTTATTATCAACACCAGCCATTGTCGGAGCTATTATCTTGCAATTTGTTGATGTTTTTCAAGGGAAAGCAGAATCTATTTCTAGTACATCCTTAATTGTCGGAACGTTATCAGCAGCTTTCTTTGGTTACATAGCAGTTTCATGGATGATTCAATATTTAAAACGTCATTCATTAAAAGTATTCGCGTATTACGTATGGGGGCTAGGTATTTTAATTTTAACGTTGCAATTTACTCATGTATTTTAAATATAATGATAAAGAAGCTATTAGTTTAAGATCCTGTTTCATTCATACACAACAGGATCTCTTTTCATTAAGGGGGAAAATATGTTTAATAAAGCTATTGTTATTGGCGGAAGTATTGCAGGAAAACTCGCAGCAAAAGCATTATCAACTACTTTTAAAGAAGTAATCATTTTAGAGGCTGGGGAAAGATGGAACGGAATAGACCCTCGTAAAAGAGTTCCACAAAGCAATCACCCTCATGTGTTATTAAAAGGCGGAGAAAAAGCAATTGAGGAATTGTTCCCTAATATTACTAATGAATTAATAGAAGCAGGCAGCATCGTAAATAACTTTACTCGGGATTTAAAATGGCATCAATTTGGCTTATGGAAACAGCCATTTATAGGAGAAGTGCATATGATCCAACAAAGTCGTCCTATGCTAGAATCACATATTCAAAACCGAATTGAACAAGTTTCAAATATTACTACGAAGTATGAAATATTGGTTGAAGCATTACAAGTAGATGAAAAACGTAACAAAGTATATGGAGTAAAGGCTAAATGTTTAGAGAAAGGCATGCAAGAAGAAATTCACGCAGATATTGTTGTTGATGCGAGTGGATTTGGTTCAAAAAGTATAGGGTGGTTACGAGCATACGATATTGAAGTGAAAGAAGAGAAAGTACGCATTGATTTATTTTACGCAACTAGAATGTTTAGGCTAAAAGAAGATGAGACGTTAGACTATTGCAATATGCTAATGTCTCCAAGTTTTCCGGAAAACCCTTATGGTGTACTTATACAAACGATTGAAGATAATCGTTATTTTGTTACTTTTAGTGGATATGCAAATGAGAAAGCACCACGAACTGATGATGAGTTTTACAATTTTGCTGAAAATCTTTCAATCCCTAATGTAACAGATTTTCTAAACAAAGCTGAGGCGATTACCGATATAAAAACGTACAAAATTCCTTATCAAGTACGTCGGAGATTTGATCTAGTTAATAATTTACCAGAAGGATTGTTAGTAGTTGGAGATGCACAATGTCGTTTTGATCCCGTTTTCGGTCAAGGTGTTTCAGTTGCAGCTATGGAAGCTCACCAATTGCAAGTACTTCTGCAAGGTAGAAAACAGTTTGATAAAACATTTACACAACAATTTTATAAAAAAGCCGCTAACATAATAGAAACCCCTTGGGATATGACAACAACGGAAATATCACGTCACCCGCAGCTAAAGAGAGAATTAACTATGAAGCAAAAGTTTCAGCTTTGGTACACGAAACAAATATATCGACTATCCGCAAGTGATTCTGACGTTTATATTCGATTAGTACGAGTGATGAATTTAATTCGTAGTCCATTTCATCTTTTTCATCCGAAAGTGTTACTAGCTGTATTACTTAATCGAAAGAAATAGCAGGAATATAATCGATTAAAAAAGAATGTATAACAGTTAGTAAATTAAGAAGGAGTATAGGGGATGGAAATATACATAGAGCAACTAAAGAAACAAGATACTGGGGATTTATTTACGTTTGAACTTACGAATAAATCTTTTTTTGAAACAATGGTACCAAATCGTGGTTCAAAATATTACGATTTTGAATATTTTCAAAAACTACTAGACGATTTATTAATAGAACAGGCAGATGGAAATTCTTATTTTTATTTAATTCGTAATGATGAAAAAGAAATTGTAGGATGAATAAATTTAGTAGATATAGATACGGAAACTCGAATCAGTTCGTTAGGTTATCGAGTTGGAGAAAAGTTCACTAAAAAAGGAGTTGCAACAGCAGCTGTAAAATTAATTTTAGACGTAGCGAAAAATAATGAAATTAATGAGGTTCATGCTAAAACAACGACTAATAATCTCGCATCACAAATTGTACTAGAAAAAAGCGGATTTTCTTATAAAAACGAAGCAGATACAACTTCTGTAGAATTAAACGGAGAACATGTAAATTTTGTACATTATATTTGGAGAAATACTTCGTGTTCAAAATAATAGGGGGGGGACTTATTCATGAAGGATTTACGTTATCCAATTGGCCAATTTACTTATGAAGGTACAATTACAGAAGAAATGATTGATAAATGGATTCAAGAAATTGAGGATTTACCAAATGAATTAACAAAAGCGATAAAAGACTTAGATCAGAAACAGCTAGATACACCGTATCGTGTTGGTGGATGGACAGTTCGTCAAGTCGTTCATCATGTTGTAGATAGCCATATGAATAGCTACATACGCTTTAAATTAGCACTAACAGAAAAGAATCCGACTATTAAGCCATATAAAGAAGAAAAGTGGGCAGAGCTACCTGATTCAAAGCTACCAGTAGATGTTTCACTTGTTATGCTAGATTCATTACATAAAAGATGGGTAAACTTATTATATTCTTTAGAAACTACGGATTTAGAAAAGACATTTAATCATCCTGAATCTGGAGAAACAAAACTTGCTGCTGCAATCGGTTTATATGCATGGCACGGTCGTCATCATACAGCTCATATTACGTCGCTCCGAAAGCGTCTAAATTGGTAAAATGGAAATTACATTAGAGAAAGCGACAGAAATTGATGCAGAAATTATTTTTCATATGCAAGTAGAATCATTTAGCTCATTATTAGAAAAGTATAAGGATTATGAAACAAGTCCAGCAAGTGAATCCATTGATAGAACAATTTCAAGAATAAATCATCCGGACGGTGGTTTCTATAAAATTATAGTAAATACGAATCTTGTTGGCGCGATATGTATATCACGAAAAGAAGATCCCTCAAGATTTTGGATTAGCCCAATGTTTATTCATCCAAACTATCAAGGGAACTGAATTGCTCAAAAAGTATTAATTTTAATCGAAGAGATGTTTCCGGAAGCAACTACTTGGGAGCTTGCTACAATTTTAGAGGAAGAACGAAATTGTTTTCTATACGAAAAGATAGGGTATAAAAGAACAGAATTAAAAAAGAAATTAAATGATAAAGCAACTTTAATTTATTATAAAAAAGAAAGGTAAAGCACATTTTAAACGCTTTACCTTTTTGTGGTGTTTTAGATTAAATATACAAATTCAATGTATATTCTTCCAAAATATTCGGGTTAGTATTTTTAAAATAGAATAAATATACAAAAACAAACTATTTTGTCGTATATGTTACTAACGCTTTTTGAATACTTAATACGCTATCGTCACCTTTAAATTCTTTCGTAATTGGCGCGCTCAAACTAGAAATCCAAATTTTAAGTTCTGCATCTAAATCAAAATGCCCAGCTGTTTCAATACTAAATTGTGTAATACTTTTATAAGGGATAGAATGGTATTCTGTTTTTTTACCAGTTACTCCTTGTTTATCTACTAAAATAAGACGGCGATTTGTAAATACGATTAAATCGCGAATTAATTTATAAGCATGCTCAACTTTTTCATCATCTAGCATAATCTTTTCTAAATCACGTTCTACACTTTCTGTACTCGCATTTGATGCATTTCCTAAAATACCACTAAATAAACCCATATGAAATTCCTCCTTTATAATATGTGGAATGAGTTTCTTATATTGTACCATGCTATTGAATAAGAAATTATGACATACGTTCAATAGTTTTTCGCCAAAGTTGCAATTAATTTATATAACCTCATCCTAAAATCTTGTGCTAACATGTAAGTAAGAAAACAGAAGTAGAGGGATTAAGCATGAATAATATCGGTTTAGTATTAGAAGGCGGCGGAATGAAAGGATTATATACTGCAGGAGTACTCGAGTATTTCATGGAAAAGGACTTATTCTTTCCGTATGTAGTCGGTGTATCGGCTGGAGCCTGTATGGGAGCAACATATTTGTCACGTCAAAAAGGAAGGAATAAGAAAGTAAATACAGAGCTAGTAGTAGATCACAGATATATATCTTATCGAAACTTAATTCGAAAACGTGAATTATTTGGAATGGATTTTTTATTTGATGAAGTACCAAACAAAATTGTACCGTTTGATTTTCAAACTTTCCAAAATTCAAATGAACAGTTTGTAATCGGAACAACCGATTGCGAATCAGGACAGGCAATTTATTATAATAAAACAGAACATGGAAATGATATTTTGAAAGTTATTCGTGCATCAAGCTCTGTACCATTTATTGCACCTGCTGTAGAATATGATAATCGAAAATTGTTAGATGGAGGGATTATAGATCCTATTCCAGTTTTCAAAGCACAGAATGATGGTTATAAAAAGAACGTTGTTATTATGACAAAGCCAGAAGGATATGAGAAGCAGCGGAATAAATTTTCTGGACTGTCCAAAATTTTATATAGAAGATATCCGAAAATCGCAGAACTTTTAGTAGAACATTATCGTTTTTATAATGAAACCGTATCTTATATGAATCACAACGAACAAAAAGATAATTTTTATGTAATTCAGCCAAGCGCACAGCTTCCTATAAGCGGAATAGAAAGAAATAAAGAAAAGCTCGTTAATTTATATAATCTTGGATATAACGATGCTCATAATCATTATGAAAACTTATTGAATTGGATGAAGAAATAAAGGGGTGGAGAGCTGATATTAGGAAAAAAGGTTATTTTTAATGAATTGCTGAAAATGCATAGTCTTCTGAATAAGCCATTTCCTTATCGTGACACACGAAAATTGCAGCAAGACTATAAAAATACATTGTCAGAGGCTGATTGTATAAATGCCGATTTAAATTATTGTTGGATGCATATAGCAGGAACTTTGAGTAGGGTACTTAATAAAAACGAACATAAAATTTCGTTTCAACAAATACTATGGCTACGAAAATCGTTTTTCGAATGGTTTCCCCAATATCGTATTCTTGAAACAGAAATTGTGAAATATCCCATTTTATATAGAGATTTCATGAATTTTGAAAAGGCTAGAAAACTGTTACTTTACTATCTTACTGAATAAAAACGAACAGGCTAAATGGCTTGTTCGTTTTTAGTTCATAGAATATACAATATTCTACATTGTTTATATAGGGATTTCTCTCATGAGAAAGAAGTACATATAGAATGCTGTAAAGGAGGGAGGAGAAGTACAATTATAGTTCACTTTTAAATAACACACGTAAGAATCATATTTATGCGCCTCATGATTATTCTCACACTTCACACCTCCAAGAACTTCTCGTTGTATTTGATGGAAATTCATTTATTGAAAATCTTTCAATCACAAGAACACTTAATTATTTAATTTATGAAAAAGAAATTCCATCTTGTATTACTGTTGCTATAGATCATGTAGATCGATTAGATGATCTCACTTATAACGATAAAATGATTGCATTTTTAAAAGATGAATTACTTCCGTGGATTCAAGCTAGATATCATGTGCTTAAAGAACCAAAGCATACAACAATAGCTGGTTTAAATCTTGGTGGTTTAGCAGCTTTTTATGCAGCACTTCAAAATCCTCATATTTTCGGGAATGTGCTGTCATTGTCAGGATCTATACATTGGAAAAAGGAAGGATTCGAAAATAATATTCCTTGGATGGAGAATCAAATTGCATCTGTAAATTTAAATGCAAATCATGTTCAATTTTATATGACAGCAGGACAACTTGAAAACGAACCTCTTTTAACGGCGAATAGACACCTGTATGGAGCTTTAAAAGAAAAAGGATATCAAACCACTTATGAAGAGTTTCAAGGCGGTCATGATAGTGTTTGGTGGCGTGAAAAGTTATTTGATGGATTAAGAGCATTAAAACATCCAAAAACAACACTATAAAATGAAAAGAGGAATGAAATTATGAATCAAAATGAGTTAGATAAAAAGTTAAAAAACCAAGAAATTTTAGTGAAAGATGAGAAAGTTTGGTCTTATACGTATGAGGATCATATTAGTTCAATCGTTAAACGGGCAGAAAAAACAGGAGCGTTTAATGATTTACCTGGTAAAGGGAAACCTCTTAATCTTGATAAAGACCTTTCGTACAATCCTGAAAAACAACTTTATAGAACTTTGAAAAATAATCATGTTTTACCTAGGTGGATTGAACTTTCGAAGGAAATTGATAATCTAAAAGAAAAGCAAAAAGAGGCAAAAGATGCAGAAGAAGCAGCTAAACTAATTCAAACTATCAATAAAAAGGTCTCAGAACATAATTTACTTTGTCCGCCAAGTGCGCAAAAAATGAGGGTGAAAACGGATTTTTAGCTTTTTTTAATGAAACCACTTTTCGCTATACAATAGATGAACTTTTTAGAGCAGACTTTGAGCAACCAACTACACAAAAAGACTTTCGTATTATTTATCATCCTGAAATAACGCAAGATTCAACTAAGATTATCACTGATTTTAGTTATTTAAACCCTTTAAATTTAGAGGAGTTTATCATACCTGAAGCAGCAAAACTAACATTTGAATTAGACTATCAACCTGTATCTGCTAGAGACTATCGATTCGAAAAGATTTTTCAAGATAACATTTATTTAGAAAAAATTATTAATGATAAAAATGAAATACTAGAACTAAGCGACCTATACGATGAACATTATGATGGTGAAGGTCATAAAATTGGTGGATATCCATTCTTTACACAAACTGATCCGAGAGATTGGGGAGAAGAATTATTAGAACATAATGTGTTATTATTACAAATCGATACTGATGATGTTTTAAACATTATGTGGGGAGATGCTGGTGTAGCTAATTTCTTTATACGTGAAAAAGATTTAATAAACTTAGATTTTTCTAATGTAGTTTATAATTGAGAGTGCTATTAAAATAACAATTTAGAGCATTGCTTATTTTGAAGTAGGGAATAGGAGCCTATTTCTTAGCGTATATATGTATAAGTGTTATAAAATAAAAATCTTCCTAACAGTTAGGAAGATTTTTTTATAAGAATAATTAATTATGTTAACCAAATTAAAAATAGAAATTGTAATAAAAGTCAAGTGATGATTTGAAAAAAATAATATAACATGTAGCAAATCGTATATGTAGCTAAAAATGATAAATCAATCTCAGCGGAAAATTTATTAGTCATAAAAATATTTTAATCGAATTTAAATTTTTGTTATAAATGTATCGTTACATAAATTTTTTTGTGCTTATAAACAGAACGATTCATGAATTTTAAGTTCGAATTTGCTATGAACCGATTGAATATAAATTTAGTGATAAAAACGTAAAAAATCATTTAAATTTGATTTAGTATAAATCTCATTACAAATATCTCTCACATCTCATTAAGTATAGTATACTTGGTTTTTGATACAGAGAAGCGTCTATTTTATATAACTTTGTATAATATATATTATGTAAACTAGAAAAAGTAATAAACTAAATATGAATTAATTTATGGTTTTACACTTCCCTTTTTTCTGTTTGTTCATGATTAGTTGTTTGTTTGATGGATTGATAAAATTTAATAGCTTGGATGTTAAGTTTATAAATTGCTCTAATATATTTTGTTGCTTATTTTCATCAATAATACAGCAAAATATATTTTAGTTAAGACTATAAAAAGCAATTTGTTTAAAGTTAACGATTAAACAAATTGCTTCGGTATTAATTGAATGAATCATACGTTTTTAAATTAGTTTGCTACAGCAATTGCTTCAATTTCAATTAATAGTTCGTCGTGAATTAGTTTGTTAACTTCTAAAGCTGAACTAGCTGGTGGATTATTTGTGTTGATGTATTGATCTCGAATATCTCTAACAATGGCCATTTGCGAAATGTCCGTTAAGAAAAATGTTAATTTTACTACATCGTTAAAATTTAATTCTGAAGTTTTTAATGCAATTTTAATATTTTCAAATACTTGTCGCGTTTGTGTTGCTAAATCTCCAATTCCAACTATATGGCCATCAGTATTAATAGCTACTTGTCCAGATATGTAAATTGTGCGTTTAGCATTATTGACCTCGACTATATGCGAATATCCGAAAGTTGCTGGCATATTTTCTGGATTGATAAATTTCTTTTGCAAGGTGCCTCTCCCCTTTTTATATCGTATTTTCTTCATGTTCAATTTCAATTTTGGATGACTATCTATTTTACAAATGATCTTTCACATATCCTTCTGCTACATATGCGAAGTAATAATATGCTGCTTATATTTATAAAATTAGGTATTTAACGTATTTAATTGATTATATATGTTTGATTTTCTTGAATGCTGATTCTAATTATGTCTTGTTTTATTAATTCTTCAGTTACTTTTGTATAGAAAAAGTGATACCACCAAATAAAAAATTCTTCGTAAGTTATTTCTTTTGAGTATCTGCTGCTTGCAAAGTATTTTTTTAAAGGTTTCTCATTTTCTTTAAATAATAAGATCAAATCTCCACTGATCGTGTTCGCGATTTCACTAAGTATAGATAAGTCTGCAGCTTTAAACACTGGGATAATTGATTGTGAATTTTGATACAAGCCTAATTTTTCGTATAATACAATTAAATTTAAGTCTACTGGTCTATCTACTGCTACAAAATTTTTAACTAATTGCTTTTTTGTATAATTAATATCAGTAATAGCATCGTGAAAATGTTCTTCAAAAGCTTCTTTATTCGCATTTATTAAATTCAAAGTTGTATATCGAGTGTTTCCATAAAGTCCAATTTGATATTCTCCTAAATCCAAATACGTATTACCATATATCCCAAACGCCTCTTTGTCTATTTGTTCTTGTTCTTGAATCGCATAATAATATCTTTTATTGTTTCTCAAAGGCCGTTCCGTTTCTAAATAGTTTTCTTCAATGTTATTTATTTGTCCAGAATCTAATAACACACCGCTATAAAGTAAAAGACTATACGATTCTTTAGATAAATGATTAAATGTCTCAATTTTTTTAGAAATAGCATCAATTTGATTATAATACTTCTCAATTATGTTAAGTGTAGGTTTAATTAGAGGTTCACATAGGTTATACAGCTTTTCTCCTTCATTAGCTGTTATAACCATACACGTTGGATAGTAACTCCCTCCTGTCTTTTTCAATAAACCTTCTAGTTCTAGTGCATGCATTTGTTTTTCGAATTCCTCGTTAGTCCAATTTAGCTCCGTTTTTATAGCATTTGATTCTATACCCAGATGAAGCATTACAAGTAAATATTGAAGATTAGTTCCACTTATTTTTATAGATGGAGAATTGTCTCCAGATGAAATCGTTTTAGTCTCATAAGCTGTTTGTAGTACTTTCTCTGGGGTATTAATAACAAGCATCGTTGAATCACTCCTTTTTAATTAAGTTAGTTGTAAAATCTATGTATTAACTATGTTCTATAAATAAAAATAAGTATCCTCTAATAATCTCAAATTAAAAAACGTAGTATAGATATACTACGTTTTTTTGGGTTTTTATAATGAATTATTGCTATATGTTAAATTGATTTCTTCATAGTCTTTTTTAAATTGATTAATTAGCAAGTAAGGCAATTTCTGAGGTGCTCTTCCCTTCTACATAAAGCTGAATTATTTCCGATTTTGATAGTATACTTTTGGACTTCTTTTTTCTTTCTTCATGCATTTAAAGACTATCCTTCCATTGGATAATTAGATGAATTTCTGCTTCTTAAACATATAATAAAACGTATGTTCTTTGTTGTTTGTGAGAATGAATTTACTTAATTAAAACAATTTACAATTACATAATATTAGTTTTAGCTGCTGCTAAATGAATTTGACGGATTTATGAAATGTACTGCATTTAAGATGAAAGGTAAAGCGATATAGTTTAAACTACAAATAGTCAGAATTACAACATACCTATATTGTTAAACGTAAAAAGGAGAACCAATGACAAAGAAATATCAAAATCAAATTCCAACTGATGTAAGTTTTAATCCAAAAGATATTATCGGTTTAATGACGGATTATTTTAAAGTGAAAACTAAGCTACGTCCTATAAAGAATTTACCTATCGTTTTACCGAATCTGAATAATGAATCTTTAGAGAGCGTTACATGGTTTGGTCACTCTGCTTCTCTTTTGAAAATAGAAGGTAAAAAGCTGTTATTAGATCCCATGTTTGGTGATGCCTCTTCCCCGTTTCCTGTTTTTAATAGTAAACGTTATAGTGGTAATTTTTCTTTAGAACGTGAAGATCTTCAAGAGATTGATGCGATTATCATTTCTCATAATCATTACGATCATTTAAATTACAAAAGTATTATGCAGTTAAAAGATCATGCAAAGCACTTTTATGTTCCGACTGGAGTTGCAAGTTATCTGATTAAATGGGGTGTTTCACCTAATAAAATTAGTGAGCATAATTGGTGGGATGAAATTACGTTTGATAATATTATATTAGTTTGTACACCTGCAAGGCATTTCTCAGGACGTAGTATGACAGATAGAGATTGTTCGTTATGGTGTTCATGGGTTATCCTTGGTCAAAAAACTAAAGTCTTCTTTAGTGGTGATAGTGGCTATGCTCCTCACTTTAAAGAAATTGGTGATAAATACGGCCCGTACGACCTTACTTTAATGGAATGCGGACAATATGATACGAGATGGTCTACTATTCATATGTTGCCTGAAGAAACAGTTAAAGCTCATATAGACGTTAAAGGAGAATTACTTGTTCCTATCCATTGGGGTGCTTTTACATTAGCGTTACATGAATGGAGCGATCCAATCGAACGAGTTACGAAAGAAGCAAATCGTTTAGGGGTTAATATTGCAACGCCGCAAATTGGTGAATCTATTACTTTAAAATCTACAGATTATCCTACGTCAGCTTGGTGGCGAGAAGTTTAAAATAGAAAAAGCGAACCTTCTATAAAAAAGTGGTTCGCTTTTTCTTAATCATTTAACTGGAATTACAGCTTTCATCATTTTTGTCCAATATAATTATACTCATTATTTTATTATATTTGCTTTCCCGCTATCTAAAACTCTACTTGTCGGTACAGAGGTAATATTAATAACTGTATCCATGCTTTTATCAGTCAGTTCGATGAGTTCGTTTTCGTGATTTATTTTATTTAAATCCCATACCATTCCATTAAACTCGTTATGCTGTCCGCTTACTCTTACAATACTTTTTGTTTTATTTGAAGGCTGTATTTGAAGGTTTGTAAATTGATTCCCACTTATCTCATTTGGTGTAGTTACATGACTATCCATATAAATCATATTTACACAATCCTCTAGAGAAAAGTTCATAAAACGATTGGCATTTATCCAAGCATGTCCAGAGTTCGGTTTTTTTGCTACTAATTTTATCCCAATTTCCATTCCTACAACTTTAATGTTTTCGAAGTTAATAAACGAAATTTCATTTTCTTTTCCACCGGAATATAAAGAAATTCCTGTACCTTTATTTGTTTCAGTCCAATTTATAATATTTATATCTTTTATTTGTGTTTTGTGCCAAGTGTTATAATACTTATTCTTTCCGTCTAAATATATAACTTCAGAATTAAATTTAGGATCATTGATAGCTATATAAGCTCCTTCAATAGAAGCATTTTTTTCTAGTTCTAGTACCCTAAAGTTTCCCTCAACAACAAATTGTGTTCCATAACCGAATAATAATTTCACCCCTTTTTTAACAATAATTGGTGACGTGATTTTATACTTTTTATCATCGAGCAATACTGTTTTAATTTTACTAGACTCTGCTTTATTAATAGCAGATTGTATTTTGTTTGAATCATTGTTTCCTTTAAAGTCTTCTACATACAACTTATCATTTTTAGCCAAACTTTCTTTATTGTAGTAATGATAAAAAGCAAAAATAATTAGAACTATACCTATGAGTAAAACAATTAATTTCTTCATCACATTCATCCTCATATAAAATTTCTCCTTAGTAACTCTTTAAAGGCACCATGTTTTTTATATTTAGGTAGTAATTATTTTGCTATATATTACAGATTACAATTGATACTTTGTTTATAATTGAATTGTATTTAGAAGTTATTTATTCCTTCCTTTTTTCCTAATAAGCTCTAACTGGTGATATAAGATGTACAGCTGCAGATTGTTCTCCTGCTTCAATTAATATCGGTCTCATAGAACCACCAAAGCTTAAAGTAACTATATCTTCTTTCATTGCTTTTAAAGCATCAACCATAAAGCGTCCATCGAAAGATATATTTAATTGCTTTTGTCCGTGAATGGTATCTATTTGTTGTGTTTCTGATATTTTACCGACCTGAGAAGCGTTAGAAGAGATTTTTATTGTGGATTCATCGATGATTTCTAAATTTACGTTGTTATTCGCCCATTCACTTGCTAATAAACTAGATCGATCTACACCTTGTAAAATCTTTTTTCTGTCTATGTTAATTACTGTTTGAAATTCATGTGGTATTAGGCTAGATATATTAGGGTATTTTCCTTCAATTAGTCTTGAATACAACGTAATTGTACCGAATTTAAAAATAATGTGACTCTCTGAAAGATATATGTATACAAAATTTGAATTGTTGTTCATTAATTTTAGAAGTTCACTAATAGTTGAACTTGGTATAATGCAATTTGCTTTCGCATGAGATGAAATTAGTATTTCACGTAAAGCCAGTCTATGTGAATCAGTCGCAGCGCAAACTAATTTATTGTGATCAAATACGATATGTACGCCAGTAAGAACTGGTCTGGATTCATTTTTAGCAGCTGCAAAGGAAGTTTGTTTAAATACTTCGATTAATTTTTCTGTCTCTACTTGTATTTCTGCATGTTCGTCTATATATGGTACATTAGGAAACTCATTCGCTAAGAATCCATTTAAGTTTAATGTAATTTCATCAGATTGAATGGTAATTATTTGCTCATTCATGCTTTTTATTAAAATATCACTTGGCATTTTCTTTATAATTTCAATGAAATATTTAGCCGGTACAACAATACTTCCTGCTTTAAAGATAGTTGCAATTTGTTCGTCTTCAATTGAACTAGGTATAAATTTTTCAATGAAAATATTCGAATTGCTTGCGATTAAAGTTATTCCAGATTGATTTGCTGTTATTTTAATTCCAGATAATATAGGAATTAAAGTTTTTGTCGAGATAGCTTTACTCACTTCTGAAAGAGCTTGTGTAAATTGTTTGTGTTTAACAATAAACTCCATTTTTCCCCCGCCTTAAATGAAATAATATCTTTATGAAGATTGATGAATTATAGTTCCATTAAAAATATAAGGTACTGTTTCTTTCCCTTGCAAAATTCCTTTTAATTGTTCTGGTATACGTAAATAAGGTTCTGCTGTATGTAATTCCATCCATATAATCTCTTCAATTTCTTTTGGCCGCGATATACATATTTCTCCTCCGATTATTTCCCCTAAAAAATTAAAGAAGATTGCATGATGTCCTCTCTCCTCAAAAAGGGCTTCGCTAATGAAACAAATCCCTTTTATGGATATGTCTAATCCTGTTTCTTCTTTCACTTCACGAATAGCAGCCTCTTCTAACGTTTCCCCGGATTTAACTGCGCCACCTGGTAATGTGTAATAAGAACCATTTTTCCCTTTGTTTTTAACCATTAAAAGTTTTTCATGAGTTTCATCATATAAAAGTGCGTATGTTACATTTACTTTTTTCATATGTAGTCCCCTTCAACAATAAGAATTTTCTGTCTTTATTACATTCTACCATTAATTTGTTTTGATTCATAAAAAGTAATATGAGTAAATAACGAATACGAAACGATATCCCGTTCATAAACACAGAAAAAAAGAGCATATTTTGAAAAAGATTCATCAAAATACACTCTTAAATGATTCATTTATAACCTTTTTTCTAAATAGTAATGATTATGCCCTTTAGGGTGATCTTCACTCATTCCAATCACTGTATAGCCATGTTTTTTATAAAAATTGGGGGCTTGGAAACTAAAAGTATCTAAGTTTATCAGCCGACATTCTTTTTCAATTGCAACTTCTTCAATAAGATTCATTAATTTGCTCCCGTAACCTTCGTGTCTATATTCTTCAGAAACCCATAGGAAGTCAACATGTACATGGTGCCAAAATATGATTGCCGTTATCCCTCCTACTATTTCTTCTTTTTCATTTTTCACTATAAAACTAACCTTTTCAGAGGGTGTTTTTTCTTCATTTGAAAGATGTTTTTGGTTATATTCAATTACTTTTTCTCTTATGTAATCACTATCTTCTTGTATCCATTGCTTTACTATTTTCATTTTAACTATCACGCTCCTTTATGTTATTTATTCAATTTAATAATCGGATTGTCCTGTCTTCTTTAATATTAGGTTATGTAGTAAGTAAAGAGACAAAATTAGATTTTTTGAATGACATCCATTGTTTATACATTATTTTGTAATGAAAAAAAGCCCTAGTATAAGGACTTTTTTTAGTATTAAGCTATTTTCCGATTTAACTGTTTTATTTCCTTCTTCTTTTCTGTATTTGGTGGACGGATTAAAATAGAAATAACGAAAGATATAATACTTAAAACACCGATTGTAATAAAGGTTGGCTGAAATCCTCCAAGTAATGCGCCGATAAATGATCCTGCAAGTGCACCAAATCCGAACCCTTGGTAAACAACCCCATAATTAGTACTATGGTTTTTTAATCCGAAGAAATCCCCGACAATGGCTGGGAATATAGTGATGTTACCACCAAAGCAAAAAGCAACACTTGCTACACATGCAAAATAAATACCGTAATTCAATGGAATAAAACTTAAAGTAAAGACGGACAATCCAATAATCACAAATGTCGCAGAAACGATTTTTAATCGGCCTATTTTATCCGATAACGTTCCGAGAATAATTCTCCCCACTGTATTAAAGATGGCAATCATTGCGACGGCATTAGCAGCGGTTGCTGCACTAAGACCAACGAGTTGTACTCCAATGTCTTTTACCATACCAATTAAATATAAACCACCCATACATGATGTGAACAACATAATAAATAAGAGATATACTTGCTTAGTTCGCATCATTTCACGTGTAGTATAATCGTTCTGTAATGATTCAGTTACAGTATTACTAATATTTGCCTCACGTAAGAAGAACGATCCAATTAACACTAAAAGTAAAACGATAATGCCCCAATATAAAAATGCTTGTGATACACCAAGGCTATCGATTAGCTTTCCGTTTACATATTTAAAGATTAAGCTCCCCATTCCGTATGCTGAAACAGATATACCAGATATAAGCCCTTTACGGTTTGGAAACCATTTAATTAAATTAGATAGTGATGTAATATATGCGGTTCCATCAGCATATCCAACGACAACACCGGCTAGTAAATAAAGTAAAGGTAATGAAGAAACTTGTGAACTAAGTATTAAACCGATTCCTAAAAAAATTCCTGCAGTAGCGATAAGTTTACGGAGTCCGAACTTCTTCTGTAGCTTACCTGCAAATAAAGTTGAAAAAGATAAAGAAAAACTCGTAATAGAAAAAGTTATTGCGACGGCATTAAGATTCCATCCAAACTTACTTACAAGGGGTTGATTAAATAAACTCCATGTATAAATCGTTCCGAGGCCAATTTGTACAATGATTGTACCTAGAACAATTAGCAACGGATTTATAGATGTTTGTTTCATACTAACTGTCCCCTTCTTTTTTCATGACATGAATTTTCACAGTTAGTATATCCATGATAAATTGCAAGATACTGTACGGAAAATGGAAATTAAGTTAGTATACACAAAAAGACACTTCATAAAGAAGTGCCTTTTTGCAGGTTATATACAGAAATATTTAAAGAAAGCTTTGTTAAGATAAGACATTTTCAAATGCTTATGTACATATGTTATCAAATAATTGTCTAAATGTGATGAGACTTAAGACGTATTTTTCTTTCATAAAAAAGTCGGAGAGAAAATTAATATTCAATTTCCTCGAAGTCTTTCGGTTGCGGTACAGTTTGCATATTAGCTGCATCTTTCGGATCACTATAAATCGCGTTTTGTTCCGTATTTACATCTTTTATATTTTGCTTCTTATTTTTACGCACTTCTTTCTTCATTAAACCTCACTCCTTTACTTTATAGGAGTAGTTATGCCCTCATCTTATTATTTTTATTGCTGCTAAATGTATCAGCGACTAAATTACTAAATTCACGTAAATAATATAAATAATTATCCCCGCCATAGTTATATCTTTTGTTGTACATTTTTGCGACGACAACATTATATTCTGGAAGCACTAAAATTGTTGGTCCTGTAATTCCTAATATTTGATAAGCCCCTTTAGGAACTCGTTCACCAAGTTCGCTAAGCAAAGCAGGTTCGTTTTGAACGAACCAAAATAGCCCGTTTTGTGGCAGTTCTTTATTTATATAGGTTGGACTCTGTAAACTAGTAGCAATTTTTATAACTTCTTTTGGCACAATTTGTTTACCAGTTATGACACCTTGATTTAAATGAAGATTTCCCCAATAAGCAAATTCTCTAGCAGAGACAAAAAGATTTTTTTCCGTACCATCATCTACTGTGCCAATAGTACATATCGCGTCATCGTTTGGATTTACAACAACATTAACTAAATTATCATCTTGCTGTCTTCTCCATCCTGTTTCTTTGAAGTTAGCTGGTTTAAATACACGCTCCTTTAACAGTTCAGGAAAACTTTTATTATAAAGCTGATAAATAAGACGTGTAATCATTCTTACATTAATATCTCTATACGCCCAAGCTTGTCCAGGTTCAAATTCACGATAAATTGTCCCATCATCAGTTTCATTTAATCCGTGCGAATGGGTTACTAAATGTCTTATTGTTGTTTTACCGAGTAACGAAGGATCATAGTCTTTAAAATAAATTACTGCTTCGTCATCTAGAGATTTTATTTTCCCCTCATAAAGCGCATATGCTACCATTAGTCCTAAATAACTTTTTCTAGCGGAAGCAACATTGAACTGTGAAGTTGCTGTTATCTTTTTACTATTTGGTGTGTTTGAATGATTTCCGCTATAATGCTCTAGTACAATTTTATTATTTTTTATAATACAAAGTGCTGCCGCTGAACTTTGGTTTGTCTCTTTAATGTTTTCTACCCATGAAATTAACTTCTCAAATGTGTACAAATGAACATCTCCCTACAACGTATAAAAATGACAGTATGAAAGAAAAGCGTCAATACTATATAATCGGGTATCTACACTTTTCTTTCATGAAATATACTATTAATTTATGTTACTTAAATAATCCACCAGCTCCAGCAATTAGAGCAGCCGAAACAACCAACACAACCAACACAGCCTACACAACGTCCACCACAACCACCACAGCGTCCACCACAACCACCACAACGCCCGCCGCATCCGCCACAACGCCGTGCATCATCTTGAATGTAGTAGTAAGGATACTGACTTTGTTGTTGATCCCAGTACACTACATTACCAGGTTGATACTCATTAAGGTTTAATGATTGTAGTTCTTGTTGAAACTCATTCATTACGAAAACCTCCATTTATAAATATAAATTCCGTCCAAATTTTTAAGTATATTTACTTTTTAAAATAAAGTAGAAATAAGGCTATAGACTAAATGCGTACATCAACAAAATATGACTTTACATTAGGTGATGTACCTTGTTTTTGAGCCTATTTTCTTTATATCTTTTCGGTGGACGTATTTACTATAAATAGAGCGACTTAAAGGTTACTAATCCAACAATTTAGTAGTTCATCACTTAATCTTCTTTCAAGTAATTCTTTAACTAAAGGCGACGGCATTATTTTATAAGAATTAATACTCTCATTATTAAAATCAATCCAATGAAATGCTAGATGTGATTCTTTAGATATTGGTGCTAAATTACAATGTAACTCTTGTGAATCTATTTCAAAAACGTGGTTAATTTCATGATGAAGTGTTTCTATGTCTTGCCATTGGTTTTCAATGACTCCTAAAAATTGTTTTATACTGCAACTTACTCCAAGTTCTTCTCGTAACTCTCTTATTAGTGCATTCTCTGCTGATTCACCAACTTCAACATGACCACCAGGTAAAAAATAATGATGTCCTATGTATTCAGCAACTAGCAATTTTTCATCTTTAATCATAACAGCTCGTACAATGTGATGGAATTTACTGTTCAATTGATATTCCTCCTAGTTATTTACTTTATACCTGATTAAAATAGGCATTTAAAATTGGGATAATGTAAATCATAGGCGTCTCATAAGGATGAATTTCATTTATAACTTCGAGAGCATCTTTTACAAGTTCTCGTTTACACTTTATTTCAACTTTACATTCTTGACCTTCACATTTTTGATCAATTTCGCCATTAAAAGGCGTTGCCTCTGCCAATGGTCTCCAGTATCCTTTAACTGAACTATACGAAAGACAATTGTCATAATGTCCAGTTCTACAAGCACCAACTTTATTTAATTCATCTTGTAATAATACAACGTATTCTTCAGGAATAAACACTTCTATTTTAACCTCAGTAAATTGCATGTATCAGTTCACACCTTTACCTTATTAAAGTTATACAAATAAACGATATACTTGCTCACCATCATAAATCTTTCCTAATGGTTGAAAACCGTAACGTTCATATAGTTTTTTTGCAGAAATATTATCCTTATGTACAGTTAATCTAATTTCTTTACACTCTTTAAATCTATTTTTTATTAAATTAATAATTTCCTTTAACGCTGCTTTACCATATCCATTTCCTTGCTGCTTTTTATCAATGATAAATCCGTTTATCCAATACATGTCTGTTGTCTCCCGTACAAAAGCGTGCATAATAAAACCAACTATAAGATTACGATCATATATAGCGAAAGGAATATATTCAACGTTTTCACCATCTGGCTTTATGTATACTTTAGCAAGTGATACTGCAACTGCCGGGACAAATTTTGTTTGATTTTCTTTAACTTGTAAGTTTAATGCCTCTTCCCAATTTTCTCTCGTAACAACTTTTAATTGGACGTTCAATATTTTAAGCTCCTTTGTATAGAGAATGTATCTTTTATATTCAACGGAGTGAAATAAATCCCTTTTTCGACATCGCCTTATAACATGATTTTCATAAAATCCTGAATGAATTTTTCCTCATCTAATTGTAACGCAATACGAGCCCCTTCAGATTTAGAATGTGGGCGAAAATCAGCAAAAGTTTGTCCCTTCGTTTCGCCGCATATATCCACAGTTACTTTTCGGGATGTATATTTTAAAAACGTAGGATTCACCAAACCGCTTATAGCAAGTACATCATGTAATAATGGCCCTTCAATAGATGGATTGAGCTTTTGGTATGCTGATAAATAATAATCGTACATGGGTTTCATGATCGATTTAAATGGATTTTTTGTATTAGCTAAAATATAAGTAAATACATTTGGAGTTAAAACTGTTTTATTTGTTACATTTAAAGGGAATAACGTTAAATTTTTCGCTTGCTGAAGTACAATTTTACTTGCTACAGGATCTCCGTACACATTTGCCTCTGCTAATGGAGTAACATTTCCTGCTTCTAAAAAGACACCACCCATAAAATAAATTCCGTTTACATTTAACATCATGTCGTGCCATAAATTAAAAGCAATCGCTAATGAGGTAAATCTTCCTACATCGACAATCGTTAATTCTTTGCCATACTTTACGAGAATTGCTGCAATACTACCAAAATTGTATATCGGAATAGATAACACGCTTTCCGGTACATGAATGGGACCTAATCCTTCTGGTCCATGAATTTCAGGATAATACGTTGTAATTCCATTTGTAAGTGGACTAGTTGCACCGCTAATGACAGGAATATCTTGTCTGTTTGCTAACTGTAAAATATACGCGGCATTATGAGCGGCATGTATATGTTCAACATTTCCATATCCAGTTACGATACCGACAATTTCAATTTCAGGATGTAGCAAACCATACATAATTGCAAAAGAATCATCAATACCTGGGTCTCCGAAAAATAAAACTTTCTTCAAAAAACGTTCTCCTTTCATAGGTAAGATAATTATGTATATGTAGAAATAATTTAAATCTATACAGTTCTAAGCAAATATTAATGGTAAGTAGTGTATTGATAAAAAAGAACTAGCATTATGCTAGTTCTTACTCTGGTAATAATCTAATAGTATAATTAAATTTCGTACAATTGCTAGACTAGCGCATTTTAATATAGATATTTTCCGCTATATCTATATTAAAGGCCCCATTTCAATTCAATATTTTTGGTTTCAAATTGCAAATACTCACTGAACTGTATTACTATAATTTTTCACTCTCAATTTGCATATAATTCTCTTTTTTAAATGTTAAATGAGCAATCACAACTCCAAGTATAGTAATTATCCCTCCGATTATCGAAACAAAGGTTGGCAACTCACCTAACCATATCCAAGCAATAAAACATGCAGTTACTGGTGTTAAATATAGAGAACTTGTTGCCTCAGAAGCACCCGCATGGGATGTAATATATGCTAATGCAATATACGGTAGCACTGTCGGGAACACACCTAAATATATAACACTCAAAGTAGTTTCTATAGGAGCTGCTACGATTTCTTGATAAATCCCTGGTAAAAAAATAAGCATACATACAGTACCAGACCAAATTGTATATATTGTAAATGGCAAGAAACCGTACTTTTTTAAATACGACTTTTGGAAAACGAAAAATAGACTTTCTGAAAATGCCGCTAATAATATAAGTAATACCCCGCTATTCAATTGAATGGAATCTCCTTGACTTAATGATAAAAAAGCAATTCCTACTAAACTAATTACACCACCAATCCAACCATTTAACTTCATTTTTTCATTCATAAAAACAGAAGCAAGAATTGCCGTTAATATAGGTGTTACTGATACAATTAAACTAGCAGGTCCAGCATTCACATTCTGTTCACCATAGTTCAGTGCAATATGATAAATAGTAAATCCTAGAGCGCCAAATATAAAAATCACTGGAATATCTTTCAAGTCAGGTAAACGTAATTTGTATATAAACGAAAACAGTAGAAGAATCAAAGAAGCGATTAATAATCGTAGCAATGTGAGGTGCTCAGGCGTGTAAGCTTCAAGCCCCATTCGAATCCCTGGAAAAGCAGTTCCCCATATAAGAATCGTAAAAGCGTGAGCACATACAATACGAAAATCCCATTTTTTATTATGCATATTTTCTCTCCCTCTCCAATAAACCAGCCTTTTTCTAATTACCAATTATTTCTTTTCATCATATTTAATAGTTGATACAATGTCTTCAACCAGTTATTCCTCGAAAAAACCAACGACTTTGCATTTTTAAAATGAATGAGGGAGTTTTTTTAATATGTCTACCGATAAAAAATTACCAAAATATCGACAAATAATAGACTATATGAAAGAGAAAATTGAAAACGGAGAATGGCCAATTGGAAGTAAGATTCCGAGCCAGCGGCAGTTAGCAAAATTATTTCAAGTAAATCGTAGTACTATAATAACTGCGCTAGAAGAACTTATGGCAGATGGTTTAATTCAAGGGAAAATTGGAGCGGGAACAATTGTAATGAATAATACATGGTCATTATTAGCGACTAATCCCCCGCCTGATTGGAGTGAATATATGAAAGCTGGTATTCATAAACCAAGTAAGTTAATGGTTCGAGAAATTAACGAAGCAGAAGCAAATAAAAAATTCATTCATCTGAGTAAAGGAGAACTTGCACCTGATCTTTTCCCGTTAGAAACTATGCAATTCATTATGCGTAACGTATGTGAGGAGCTAGATTATTTCGGATACGAGGAACAAAAAGGATATTTCCCTTTACGTGAAGCGATAAGTAATTATGTAAAATCATTTGGAATAAATACTTCTCCAAATTCTATATTAATAGTCTCTGGTGCATTACAGGCATTACAATTAATATCAATCGGTCTCTTGCATAGAGAATCAACAGTGTTACTTGAACAACCTTCTTACTTATATTCTCTTCATGTATTTCAATCGGCTAATATTCATCTTTCTGGAATACAGATGGATCAACATGGAATTATCCCAAATGATTTGTTAAGAAGAATTAATTATAGTCAAAAGAAAAATATTTTATATTCGATTCCTTGTTTTCAAAATCCGACAGGTGTATTAATGTCCGAAGATCGACGAAAAGAAATACTAAAAATATGCGAAAAAGAACAATTGCCTATTATTGAAGATGATATTTACCGTGAATTATGGATTGATGAACTACCTCCGCCTCCTTTGAAGTCAATGGATAAACATGGACATGTATTATATATCGGTAGTCTATCAAAAACACTTAGTCCAGGACTTAGAATTGGTTGGATTATTGGACCAGAGCCTGTTATTGAGAGATTGTCAGATATAAAAATGCAAACTGACTATGGATCAAGTTCTTTATCTCAAAGAGTTGCTGCGGAATGGTTAAGTAAAGGTTTTTATTCGGAGCATGTAGCGAACGTAAGAATTCACCTAAAAGAGCGAAGACAAATAATGATACAAGCTTTAAATAAGTATTGTGCAGATATTGCCACGTGGGATATTCCTAATGGTGGATTATTTATATGGCTAAAGATTGTTCCTAACATTTCGATGAAAAAACTATTTTCAGAGGCTCAATCAAAGGGTGTTCTTTTTAACCCGGGACGTATTTATGAGGAAGAATCAGATCAGTTTATACGTTTGTCTTATGGATATGCTTCTCCTGAACAAATTACTCAAGGTATTATTATATTAAGTAATTTGATTCGTAAGTTAATGGTATAATAAAAAATCCTCTTTTATATAAAGAGGATTTTTTGTGTACCTTTTTTACCACAATCTCATTTCCTGTCCTAATAAAATAAGTTCTTTATAGGGATCACCATCAATTTTTAATACTTGCGCAAATGCCGGTTCTGTTTTTACACCTCGTTCTTTTAATTCAATTACTTCTCCTCTAATGTGTGGGTGCTGCATTAATAGCATGTGCTCCACTATCATATGTTTATATGCATTTTGGTTACGAACTGGCTGCGGTTGAGCAAATAATTCAAATTCAAAACCTTCAAATTGAAAATTCACCTTTATTGTTAAGATATTTTTAATATTTTTCTTTTTCATTTCAAATCCTTCGTATGAGCCATACAATGATCTGATTTCCTGTTCAAAAAAATCATAATTATGTACTTCCATTACAATGTCTAAGTCAGAATGAAGGGTATCAATTCTAATAGGGATTGTCCCGCAAAGTACAGGGCTATATAAAGCTAAATCCTCCATTATGTTTAGTTTATTAATAACTTCGTAAACTTTTTGTTGCTTATCATTCCCAGATTGTAAATATGTGATAGATGTAAACATAGAAGTCTCTCCTTCATTTAACGTAATACTCGTCTCACTAAATTTGAGAAAAAATTTAATCGTTTTATTTTGTTCTAGGAGTACCTATATTTCAATATATTAAGCCGAACTAACAATATTTTTCAACTTTTCTCCTATACTGCAATACTATAAAAATAAAAAAGGAGGAATTTTTATGAGCATTTTCAACATGATTTTGATCATACACATATTATTTGGAGCAATATGCTTAATCACTGGTATCGTAGCGATGCTTGCTCAAAAAAAGAAAGGAAAACATACAGAATGGGGCGAAATATATCATGCATCCTATGTTGTTATAACCATTACTGCAATTATATTGTCCATATTAAATTGGGATAAAATCGCATATTTATTTTATGTAGCAATTATCTCCTATGCATTTGCGATTTACGGATATCTTGCAAGAAAAAAGAGATGGAAAAATTGGCTAGGGCATCATATTAGGGGTATGCTAGGCTCTTATATCGGTGCAGTTACCGCACTTTTAGTAAACATAGGGATGTATATTCCTGTTATAAATTTACTTCCACCAATATGGTTTTGGTTCTTACCTACACTAATTGGCATTCCTCTTGTATCTAGTGTATCAAAAAGGTATAAAAAACAAAGGTAAAATTAATTACAGTTTAATTACTTTCTAATTTATTTTTATAGGGATGACCAGGAAGAGAAAATAAAAAGAATCCAATAATACTTGGATTCTTTTTATTTATGATTTTTTTTAGACGAAATTGAATGCAAACGATCCGGATAATTAGTAAATATCCCGTCTACACCCCATTTTAGTAACTTTTCCATATCTTTTTCATTATCTACTGTAAATGGATGAACTTCTAATCCATGTTTCTTTATTTTTTTTACATAGACTGCATCAATATATTTGTAGTTCATGCCTAAGCCAATGCAGTATGTTTTATAGTTTTTTATTTCTAAATCTGTTAATTGAACTGCTTTTTTAAATGATAATAATTGTACTAACGGTATATTGGCATTTAAACTATGAATCTTTCGTAGACTTTCTTCACTAAATGATTGAATAATAACTTTATCACTTATTTGATATTGATTTATAATTTCTAATAACTTTTCTTCCATTCCCGGATATTCATCTGGTGATTTTGTTTCGATATAATAATTAGCATTCTGTCCAAACGTTTCAATAATTTCTTCTAGTGTTGGAACTTTAGCATTTTCAAATTCTTTCTTTGCTAACTTTGGATACTTTTTATTGAAAAAAGAACCTGCATTCAGTTGTTTTATTTCATCTAATGTATGATCTTTTACAAAACCAGTACCGTTTGTTGTGCGGTTTAATGTTTCATCATGCATAGCTACTAAATGTCCGTCTTTTGTCATTTGGAGATCTATTTCTATATAGTCACCTTTTAATTGCTGTCCTAATTGATACGCCTCTAATGTATGTTCCGGTGCATATGCAGAAGCCCCTCTATGCACGATGTTTTTAATATGGTTTGATTGATTAATAGCTTTTGTATATTTATGTTCATTTTCTTGTTGAAAAACAAAAATGCCTATTACTATAAAGAAACAGATGATTGTAATTATAGATATTTTCTTCATAACGGTATGTTTACTCCTATATTTAAAGCGATTTGACTCGGGTGAATTAATCAATTAAATGCCGATTTTCAAAAACAGTCATTTGTCCTACAGCTTGAAATCCAGATTTTTTATAAATATTTATTCCATCAGGTGAAGCTTGTAATACGCAGTAAGTATCTTTTAGTTGTTTTGCTTCTTGAAGCAGGAAATTGAACATAGTAGAACCAAATCCTTTTCCTCTCATATCTTCTTTAGTCGCTATATCATAAATACCGACGCTATCTTCCGTACATACTAAAGAGCCAACAGATACTACCTTGCCTTTATAAAGACCTAAGTATAGTTTCATGGCATCACTACTCCATAAATTTAAAGAGGCAATTTGATTATAGTATGCTTGAACGTGAGTACCTTCTGCTGATGTACCGAATAAAGCTGCTAACGTTTCACCAAATTGTTGTATTTGTTCTGGTGTAGACGCTTTTTGAATTATAAAATCTGCTGGTACGTCTATTATTGGATGTATTATTTTTAAATCTGCAACCATTGCAATATTATTTTCTGCTTCTTTTAAGCCGAGCTTTATTAATTTGCTTTTAACGTTTTGCTCTTGCTCTTCATTCCAGAACCAAACACTCATTGGAAAGCTCTTTTGATTAAAGTGTTCTAACGCAGTATATAATTGATTGACTCCTTCCGATAAGTTGTTGTTTAGTAAATGAATGTATCTGCAGGTAAACAGCAGTCAACGGCAATATAATCCTTTGTTTCTTTTACATTCATCCCTTGCACATGATGGGCAACATATGTAATTTTGTATATAAAATTTTCTATGAGTAAATTTTGATAATTCATCAATTATTCTCCTTTAAAAAATAGTAATTAAATAATATCTATATTAAATATAACATATAAAAAATTTCACTTAATCTATACTCCTCCCTTTCTAACCGCTTAATATCACACGATGTAGCATGAGAAGAATTAAAAATGATATAACATTGTCGGAATGAAAAAAGTGGTATATAATAAATATTAACATTACTAGTAATTATTTTAGGTATTCCTAGAATAAAGGAGCGATACATATGAAAATTACTATTTATTTCGGAAGTCATGAAGATCAAGATGTTCGTACTATGGACTGTCATTTAGATGTAGAAGATACAGAAGAGATTGTTTCTGTATCATAATATAAATAGTTGGGATGAAGCCTCTTCCCTACAGCGTTTAAGACACCTTTTATAGGTGTCTTTTTTGTTGTTTTTTCCATCAAAAAACCTTTACTTTAGAGTGTTTTAATAGTAAAATATAAATATACGAACAAACGTTCTTTTTTATTTTAATTGTACATGAAGGGATGATTTTTACAATGGCTCAAGCAAAGCGCAGAGGAAGAAAAAAGCAAACACCTATTATTTCAAATACAGGCTTTATCGGCTCTGTCTTTATTGATACATTGGAGTTACAAAAGAAATCCTATTATTTCGCTCGTAAAAAACTTCAAATTGTTCATCACGTATTAGATGGTCTATCTGGAGCAATGAGTGCTTTATTTAAAGAACATAATATTTCAGCACATATGTCATGTGTATATTTACATAAACAAAAGAAAATCGGATTTGTTCTTTCAACAAAACCGTTTGAACAAAATGATGGCGTTGCTTACTTTATAAATTATTTGATTGAAAAGAATTTTTACGGTGACGAAGATATTGAATATCAAGAAGTATTTAATACAGGCTTTATCGGTGTAGTATTCGCCGATTTATCTAGTATAGATCGTTTTAATTTTGATTTTGAAATGAGCATGTTATCAAAATTAATGAAAGATATGATTATTCCTGTTAAGGAACTCTTTTTACGCCACAATGTACCAGCATACATCTCTACCTCTCATTTAGAAGAACAAAATAAATTAGGTTTCGTTCTATCTGTAAAGCCATACGATGAACGCGCTGAAGCCGATTTATACTTTGAAACGTATTTAAAAGAACGCGGATTATTTATTGGTGATGAAGAGGATGATATTGATAAGATTGTTATTAGAAAAACAGCTGAATTACGATAGAAAAGCGCAGGATGATACGCCTGCGCTTTTGGTAATTTATGAACAACGGGTATATCCAAAAATCTTATCCACGAAATTACCCTCTCAAGTAATGATTATCCTCTAAAACGTACATTTTCGGGATATGAACTTAATTGTTTTTCTTATTTATCAAACATATAACCCCGTTCAAAAGAGAACTGGTTAGAAATTTTAAATATTCATGTATTCTTCTTTGAGGATACCGAATATTTCTAAATCGACAACTCCCTTACCAGACCATAATGTGGCTTGTCTTAACAATCCTTCCTTTATAAAACCGTTTTTTAAGAGAACCTTTGTTGAAGCTTCGTTTGCGGGCATGACCTCTGCTTGAATTCTATTTACATTCACTTCATCAAATAAAAATTTTACTAGCATATGAACGGATTCAGTTGCAATGCCCTTTCCCCAATTGTCCTCTGCTAAAAAGTAACCAATAGATACCATGTTCACTTTTTGATTAAAATTCATAGCTTCTATAATTCCCAACAATGTATTACTTTGCTTTTTCTGAAAGGTTCCCCACTTAACTCTACTTTTTTTATGGTAATCCCTATCAAAATGACCAATCATCTTCTTTACCGTTTGTATATTATGTTTAGGAATGATCCCGCAATATTCAAATACATTTTCGTTGTCATAGATCATATATACTTCTTGTAAGTGTTCCTCTTCAATTTTTCTTAATACTAGATTAGCAGACTCCAATACTGGGAAATCTCCAAAAATCATTTCTAAATTCATGTTATTCTCTCCTTAAAATTATTCCTCAATGGGTATGTAAATCTTCCTTTTCATTTGGAGATATTGAATTTAAGACATCGGTAATATCAGTAAGTTCTTTTCAATGAATTCAATTGATTTTTGTATACTTTCAAAGTAATCCATTCCTCAACACCTCTGTATAGTTCATATTTTATAATTTAAACAAAAGATTTTTTTGATAATTTGTACATTTATATTGTAACCTACACATTAATCTTTTTATGGGATTTTGAGTTCAATTTAAAAAACAGCTTTCCTTTAACGTAAGGAAGGCTGTTTTTTAAATTCTATAAAATGTATTAGTGTGGGTTTTATATCAAAATGTTGGTGGTACCCCTTTTTGTACTAATGAAATCTTCTCCATTTTTCAAAATGAATTTAAAGGTTAACTTTACACTTCTTTTATAGTTTTCTTGTGTAAACTCATTACCAAAAACTCACCTTCAAGAATTGCTGCATTCGTTTCTTCCCATACTAAAACATACTCCTCTAGTAAATTTACGGTATGACAATCAGATACTATTCTATAATTAATTTTATAACACTACTTAATAAACAATTTAAGAAGCTACTAAACACTATAATCTTTCGAATGAACTTCTAATATTAAACGATTTGAAGAAACCTTATTCAATATTAGATAAAAGATTCCTCCTATAATTGGAATAGTATAGGCTGGAATATAGTTTAATAATATACCTGATAGTGCCATTGCTATAGGAAGCATAATTTTACCTATACTTAATCCAATGCTGAGTACTCTCCCTCTATATTCATTTGGAATCTCTTTTTGCATGAAATAAGCTAATGGTATATCAATTAGAACTATAATTAGCCCTAAAAAGAACATAACAACACAATACGTAATAACGTATGCAAAACCATTTACTTCAAAACTTTTGAATAAAACTGGAATTCCTGAAATAATCATAAAAACTGCCAACATAAAACTTAACTTTTTTAAAAGATAGGAGTAAGAAAAACGATTAGTTATCTTTTTTACTAGTATTGCACCAACTATCATCCCTACTGGAAAAGTCCCTTGAATCATCCCAAATTGTTTAGAACTTAGATTGAGAACCGTGTTAATAATGTATGGCAATGGAACAGTTACTGCAAAACCTAAGAAGAAATTAAGTGATATTAAAATACTAAACGTATTCTTTAAGCTTTCATTTTCAATTAAGTAAGAAAATCCCTCTTTTATATCTTTGATAAAATTAATGCCTGTTTGTGAACATTCCTCATTTATGTTGCACTCGAACAATTTAAAGTGAATAAACAACATGGATATGCCCGAAAGAATAAATGAAATACCATTTATAATAATAAAAGTTTTTATATCTAAGAAAACAAAAACGATGCCACCTAGCATAGGACCGAGAATTAAAGATACAGAATCGATAATTTTACTTATAGAGTTAATACTCATAAGCCTCTTTTTAGAGACGATATTTGGTTTTGCGGCTTCTAATCCTATTCCAAAAAATGTTGTAAATACCGTCATAAGAAAGGTAGTAGTATAAATGATGAATAAGTTTAATCCATAATTGCTGCTGAATATATAAACTGCGATTAATACCCCTCCATTAAGTATATCCATACAAACAACCAGCTTCTTTTTATCAACCTTATCTGCAATTACGCCGGCAAATGGATTTATAATAATCATTGGAATAGTTCCTAATATGAGCGTAATTGCAAAATTGAATGCTGACCCAGTTATTTGTAAAACATATAATCCTAATGCGAAACTATAAATAGAGCTACCAAATATAGATACTGTTTTCGCAATTGAATAGAGACAAATATTTCTTAGTTCTTGACTGCTTTTTTTATTTTCTAAACGTAATCGTAAACTTCCCATAACTTTTCCCTCCCGCTGAACTTTGTATTACGTACAGTGTAAGTTCTCGGGTCAACCCAATATCAATATGCTATTATTAAAAACTTCTAAAAGAAAAATTTTAAAAGATGGGGTTAACCCCATGACCATCAACTTAAGGTTTTGGTATACTCCCACAACGATAAAATCAACAAAGGTATTTAATCCAAACTGCCCCAGACACATCAGATATACAGCAAAGTTTTAATAATTCCGTACTACAAATCGGAATTTCACTCGGATCTGCAGCCGGAGGTATAGCTTTAAAACAAGTAAATAATGTCGCCAACATGGCCTGGGTTGGCGGATTTCTAGTTCTTCTATCTTTAGGTTTGGCTATCTTTTCTCTCACTAGACATACGCTGACAAGAGAATGCCATGTGAGTGCTAAACGTATAGATTAACACTCTCTTTTACTTTTATTTACAAAAAATATAGATATGGTATGCACACTTCTATTTAATTTAACTTTGGTGTTACTATATAATTCGTCTAATAAGTAAAAGAGGAAGTGAATCGCTTGTTTTAATAAAAAGTCCGGTTATAAAACCGGACTTTTTTTATTTGGGCTAGCCATAGACTATTAATCTTTTGATTATCTATTCACCACTCTTATAAACACTTTCTAATTAAGAAGCTGAATTCATTTTAATACATGAGTTCACCAAAACACCTTAAAATAATTAACACTTTCAACACTTTTGTTGAATATCCAACAAATCCAGCTAATTTAACCATTGTATGTAGTTTCCTATTAATTATAATTATAAACAGTTGTTGATTAACAAGATCTCATTTGCTTTAACTGATATTACAAACAAGTTTTATAATGAATATTTTAGGAGGTACATGTATGAAAGTACTTATTATTGGCGCAACTGGATACCTAGGTTCAACGATTGTAGAAAATTTCAAAAAACAAAATGTTGAACTTTATGGATTGGCTAGATCTATAGAATCATATGAAAAAATCAAAAGAATGGGCATTTCCCCAATAAAGGGAGATATTTTTAAACCAGAAACATTAAAAGTAGCTACAGAACAAGTAGATGCAGTGATTCATGTAGCTGCACCAGGTAATGCATTTAATGATGGAGCTCCTGCATTTAATGAGGATCACGAAGCTATCAAAACAGTTCTAGATACAATGAAAGGAACAAATAAAACCTTTATATATTCAAGTGGTGCAATGGTTATTGCGGACTTACAAAAAATCGGAGAAGCAGCTCCACATATGTCTGAAGAAATACCTGCGATTAATCCACCTTCTTTTGTTGCTAAGAGGGTAGAAACAGAAAATATGGTTTTACAGGCAGCAGAATTTGGAATTAGAACGATTGTTATTAGAATTCCTCACATTTATGGCAAGGGAAAAAACTATATGTTCCCATTTTTAATCGATACGGCCATGAAAGAAAAAGCTAGCTTCTATATTAATAAGGGGGAAAATCTTATCTCCTTTGTTCATGTAGAAGATTTGGCAGAACTCTATTGGTTAGCATTGAAGAATTCTCCTGCTGGTGAACTGTATCATCCAGCAAGTTTCGACATGAATATGAAAAGTATTGCCCTGTCAATCAGTGACAAACTAGGTTTTGTTGTACAAACAAACAGCATTTCGTTCGAAGAAGCTAAAGTACTTTGGGGAGAGGCCCCCTCTCTTGTGTTCGGTATAAATACAAATTTAAACAGTACCAAAGCAACTAATGTATTACATTGGATTCCCAAATATTCCTCAATTGATGAGGAAATTGAAGAGATTTTCAAACTGAAATATGGTAACTAATAACACTTAAGAGGATTTTTCGAATTTACGATCCTATTAAAATTCGGATTTCTTTTCTGTAAATAGTTTTTTTGTTATTTTGAACCTACTCTATTCTTAATTTTTCTCTTATCATCCAAGAAATACCCTATAGAATGGACTTTTTTCTATGTCTATTCTATAGGGTACATTTTTATCATTTACGTAAACCTTTTATAGTTTTCAAAATGATAAGAAGGGTTAAAACGGTAATAGGGACACCTATATATTTCTTTCAATCAATATCTCAAGTTGTTGCTCCATTACATGTGGTGGATAAGGCATTTTGTTCATAAACCACCACTCCACTACTTGTACGCAAGCAGCCCCCAAAAATTGAAGAATAACTTCTTCTTTTACCCCTTTATTTTTCCCCTCATTTGTATTTATCCTCCTAGCATCCTTGATACTTTCAATGAAAAACTCCAGGAACCGTTTTCGGAAGAATGGGGCTCCTTTGCTGCATAACATCGCTGAAAAAAATATATAATTGCTTTCAAAATATTCGAATGAGCTAGTGATTCCATCTGTAGAAGCACTTTGAGATGGCATCTCACAGATTCCACGCAATTCGTTAATATGTTCCTCAATAAATTTATCCAACAAATCATATTTATCAATATAATGAAGATAAATGGTCCCTCGGTTAACATCTGCGCTATTAGCAATATCCTGTATAGTAATGTCATCAAATGATTTTGTACACATCAGTTCAGTAATAGCTTTTTTAATAGCTTTTTGATTTTTTGTTATTCTCCTATCCACTTTAGACATAACTCGTTCACCAAACTTTCCTAAACATAATTAGTAATTCCTATTAACGTGCTGAATATTAAGTAGATAACGCTCACTTAAAATATTATAATATTTTCAATAAAGATTATAGACAAATGTTGATTAATCACTCAATGTTTATTTTCCAAAAGCTTTAATAATCATAACTATTATAAATCCAAAAGAAATAGCAATAATAAATTAAAACGTAATGAGTATATAAAACTGCTGTTTAATCTCTTACAGAAAAATGGACGAAAATCCCATAGGTATGAGATGAAAACCTTATTTGATATCTTAGGTGTCATATACAACTTTTCTATGTCGCACAATCATGTAGAGATGGGATTACCCCCATCTTTTTCCGAAAAATGAATATGTATAAATTTCTTCTCCTTGAACAAAGAAATCCTCGTATTTTCCGCCTCGTTCCAAATAACTTGAAGTTCTTTCATCAATAGATTGAAACTGTAGATTTTGGATTTCTTTCGTTACTTTTGAAAGTGTAAAATTTTCTCGAAACCTAGTTGCAATTTGGCTGTTTATGCTAAAATTTTTAAATAAAATAAATAAACTTAATAAAAAACAATCAGGTTTTAAAAGAGAATTTAATTTGTGAAGTAAAAAATTTTCATGCTCAAAACTGTAATTACTAGTACCAGACTGATCAATTACAATATCAACAGACTGATTCTGAATAGGTATATTTAAAAAATCAGAACAGATAAAGAGGATGTTTCTTTTCGGATTACTCCTCTCTAATACATCTTTTAAAAATAGCAGTTTATTCAAATCTCGATCAACTGCAATATATAAGCAATCTTCGGGTAGTTCTTCATAAATGTTTCGCAAAAAGAACCCAAGACCCGATCCTATATCAAGTAGAATTTTGTTATTTAAATCTAATTGTATTAGTTTCTTTTTCGCCCATTCTCCCTCTCTATGCATATTTTCCAAATATGCAGTATCAGTTTCATGAATATAATCCGAAATAGAATCTTCAAGTGAAGTTCGCTCATTTGCTTTAAATAATTTACCAGCTGTCATAATCCCTGAAGTAATAATGTATTCTTCACCACAGTTACAAATTAACTGCCCCTCTGTAATTTGATTGCTTTTAATAATTCCATTTTGAAGAATTAGGTTTTTGCTACACTTAGAACATATAAGTAAATGAAGTATGCTTAAATCTATCCCTATAATAGAATTCGAAGTTTCATTTGTTAGAGATAAATCATTTAACACTTCTTTTAATTTATCTCTTCTCTCCTCTAAAATTTGTATTTCTTGTTCAATCTTTTCGTATTTCAATTTAAATAAAGATTGGTAAAAAGTATCTTTTTCGTAATTCATAGATTTCGCTAAATTTTTATAAAGAAAAAGTTCTTTAATTTCATTCAAGCTAAATCCTAGCCATTTGTACTCTAATATAAGCTCTACATCTTTTTGACAATACTCATCAAAAAAATAGTGGCCACCCTTCTTTTCAGGAATAATTAGTCCGAGATCCATATAATGTCTGATTGTATCTATACTTAGATTATTTATCTTTCCGAATTTACCGATTTTCATAATATCACTACCATTATAGTATTTTTTTATAAATACTTCTTTTTTTATAGTAGAAAATCCTTTTATCTATACATTATTATTTATGATACGGGGATGATGTAATGAAGGTTTTATATAATAAAAAAACCCGCGAATCATTCACGGGTTTTCTTTTTAATAACTAATTGCTATTGTACCTTCACCGGCATGAACAGCAAATGAAATTGGTAATGGATACAGTTTGAAATCCATTTCAGGGAATGCTTGTCTTATATCTGAAATCCATTCCTCAGCACCATCTTTATCATTAGCATGGAACATATGGAGTACTTTTGGTAGCTCTTTCTCAAGTTCATTTTTAATGTATTCTCTACACTTTTGGATTTTGCGCACTTTCTTTTCAAGTAAAAGTTCCCCACCTTTTACTTCCAATATTAAGTTGACACTTAATAAACTTCCAAGTAAAAATTGTACTCCTTTTACACGACCACTTGCATATAGACCTTTTAAACTCTTTGGAAATACATGAAAAGGCCTTCTTTTTTCATCTACTAATGTTTTGTGTATATCTTGTAAAGTCATACCATCATTGTATAACGATTTCGCTTTTCTAATTAGTTCATCCATTGGATAACTTGTTGTTTCACTATCTAATACAGTTAAATGGAAACCTGCCATTTCTGCAGCTAGCTTCATATTTTGATATGTTCCACTTACTTTTCCGCTAATAGCGACTGCGAATCCTTCTTCGTATTCTTCTTTACATTTCGTAAATAACTCTACCATTTCCCCAATGTTAGGTTGTGATGTAGTGACAGTTTTTCCTTCGTTTAACGCATTATAGACGCGTTCACGAACACCTTCTTCACAATCTTTGTACGGCACTCCATCAATAATAACTTCAATTGGGATAACAAAGTTATCTCCTTCTGTTGTAAAACTCGCAGTTGTACTATCAGTAATCCAAGCAACACGCTTCATGTTGTTCCTCCCTTAATTCTATTCCTCTTTTCTGACTTTTCTATATATTTATATTATAAAAAGAGAATATCCCTGTAATAGTAACAGGACTTTCTTATTTTTGCTATAGTAGATGAATATTAAATGTGAATATTTTTTGTCTATTTCACAAATAAAAAAGAAAATCAGGATATTTCCCCGATTTTCTTTTAATACTACATTATTTAAAGGTTTCATTATCTAAAATTACAACATAATCATTGGTCAATCGCCCAGCTTCTTTCGTATAACTAACAAGTCGTTGTATGTTATCACAGCAAATTTTCGCTCCCCATACGAGTAACGGTACACCGATAAAGTCGATGTGTAACCTTCTAGAAAACAGACCACCTAAAGTCATTGGTAAAGGCACTGTTGGTGATGTATTAGAAAAAATAATCTTTTCATGACTTTGATAATGTTTTTGCAGAATCTCTCCTAAATGCTTCATCGCAGGTACAACGACTTTTGATGCCCCGCATCCAATTGTATATACAGGATTCCCATATTCATCTTGTCCATGAAAAATAATTTTCCCCATATCTTCTGTTTTCAATTTATTAAAGTAATCCACATTTAAAATTTCTTCTTTCGTTAACTTCCGATCAGTTGGTAATTTATTTAGATGATAAGCTGCAGCGAGTGAAGTTGTATGTGTTCCACCGAAGTCTGTATAGATAAAAATCATAATATCATCCCTTATTATAAAAAGTTCAATGTTAATTAGTATCACCATTCAAAAGATTGTTAAACAAGGGATGAATTTTTTATACTTTTTGTGTTAATTCATTATATTTCTTCCAAATATAATATCGTCTACTAATAACAGTACCTAATGTGATACATAAAAAGGCATTCGTTACAATCATTAATGTATAGGGCGTACTGCCAGAAAACATGCTTTGCTTAATTACGATTTTCGCACCTAAAATAACAAGGAGAATAACTGTACTTAACAAATTTCCTTTTCGTAATACATGACCCGTTTCACTATCTAATCGAAATGTTAAAGCTTTGCCTCTTATAATTCCAAGGACCAATCCAATTCCAAGCATTGCAACGAAAAGAAGTCCTTGCAATAAAGTTACTTGCTCCATGTGAACAATGGATTGAATTGTTACATAACACAATAAAGCTGGAACGAGCCAAATACGATTAATTTTTATTTTACGTTCTTTCCCTTGCATTAAAACGATAATAAGAATAACAACGATAATATCCAATTAAATCCCCCCTATTTACTCACTTCCCTTTAAAAATTATATTTCCCTTTCTTTATTCCATACTTGAAATACAATAGCTACTTTGAATTGTAAAATATAGAATGTGATTTTTCATCAGTCTTAAGCATTATTTATAAAAGCAAAAAGACGTACTTTTTACTCGTACGTCTTTTAGTACCTTTATTCAAAACAAGTACATTTTTTATGAACTCGTTTAAACTTTTAGTTATTATAAATCAAAAAAAGGCTTTTAATTGATGACTTAGCTCATTAACTAAAATACTTCTCAAAGCAGATACAATCATGAACCCGTTTAAATTGTTTTCTTATTTCATCTTTATTTTCACCTGTATAATGAGCAAATGTATGAACTGGATATAACTGATTTATATTACTTTTCATAACATCTTTTATCTCGTCCGTATGATCGGAATATACGTGCAAATATGAATCTACATTTACAAAAGCGTTTTTTTCATACCATCCATGTACCCATAGATTGTCTCTAGTCCATGCTTCCAGTCGATTTAGCTTAAGTTCTTTTGCTAATTTTTCTGCTTCATTTAATAGACGATTAGCAATTCGCCTTCTGCGAAAATCGGGATGAACTGCAATATGCCAAATCATACCGCCAAGACCAGTTCCTCTTGAACATACAGTACGTTCTTCTAATTCGTATTCAATATCTATTAAACCCACTATTTGATCTTCATGTACAGCTACTAATTCAATAGCAGGATTTTCATATTTTTCTTTCTCTCTAAATACATTATCATAATATGCAGTATCTAAAAAAGATAACGCACGACAACGTACCCAGCCTATTTCATCGTCTTTTTTATATGCCCTAATCTTAATATCCATGTAATCAAAAAACTCCTTCTATTTCTGCCATTAATTTTTCAGGTCCTGCCCCTTTATTTGATGGAATAACTAATGTAATTCCTAAGTCTGGGTATACGGCCGAGCGAAAACTCACACCTGGATCATAACCCATTACATGATATTTAATAATGTTGTTTTGTTTTTTCTCAATCCATATTCCATAGCCGTAAGACTGACTATCGTTTACCAAAATGTGAGGAGTTAAAAGTAACTTCGTATATTCGCGGTTTAATATTTCATTGTTAAATAGAGCCTCCCAAAATTTCAACATGTCCGGTGCGGTAATGTAAGCCCCACCATCAGCACCGCCCTTTATAGGTATAGAGTATGTATTTGTTCTCCACTTTTCGTTATTTCCATCTTTTATATATCCAAGGGCTGTATGCGTTGGTAATTTATCTAAAGAAAAATAGCCGGAATCATTCATTCCAATTGGCATGAATATATTCTTTTTTATATATTCCGTAAATTCGAGTCCCGTCTGTTGTTCTATAATTAATCCAAGTATGATAAAACCGGCATTGTTGTAGTGAAACTTACTTCCTGGTGTAAACATCATAGTACTGTTTTGGAATAATGGTAAAAAGTCTCTTAAACCTTTTAAAAGATACATAGGCGTTTGTTTCCAAAGGTCCTCAAAGTTATCCATAATACTTTCATCAAAATAATCAGGAATACCAGAGCTATGTGTTAAAAGTTGATGTATTGTAATATCTTTATCGAAGTTTGGAAATTCAATATGTAAACAATCTTTTAATTTTGTATGAAAAGTAATTACACCTTTTTCAACAAGTTGACAGATGCCAATTGCAGTGAATAATTTACAACCTGAAGCAATGCCAAATCGTGTTTGTAGCGTATTATTTATTCGTTCACTTCGGTTAGCATATCCAAACGAACTTTCGTAGATAATGTCATTTTCTCTTTTAATTAAGACTACTCCAGAAAACTCTAATTCTTGGTACAGTTCTTTTACAATCCTCTCAACCGCATCATTTGTATTAATCATAACAACCACCCTCATATGCCAATAATGTTCTTCTACCTAATTATTGTTCAATATATAGATGGAAGAACCCTCTAATTACGTACCACTAATTGTAAAAAGGAAGAAAAAATTATTTCGAATCTATTGCTTCAGCTGAATATACCTTGAACCTTGAAGGTAATAAAGTAAACACACACAATATGATAGTAATAAGTAGCATTACTAATACACCTACAATGACTACAAGTTGTATAGAAATGAATTGAGTTGCAACGCCGAACAGTATCGTTATAAAAATGGTTATTGTCGCAATAACAAGCCCATATATACTTCCGATTCGTCCCATCATATGAACAGGGATGTTATTTTGATAAAATGTATAAAATCCTGTATTTGCATATGCCATAGAGAAAGATAAAATAAAGAATCCGATAGCAGCTATTAAAAACTCATTTGAAAAAGCATAGACTAAATAACCGATTGCGATAAATAACGAACCCACTCCTATAAGAAATGAAGGTGCTAATTTTCTTGACAAAATTGTATTAGTTATTGCGCCTAAAATAAATCCCGCCCCAGCGATACTAACTAGGAAGCCATACTCACTATCTGTTAACAATAAAACTTCTTTTGCAAACGATAGTTCAAGTGAATCAATAGCAGTAGCTAATACCATCATTCCCTGGAATAAGAAGTAAACACAAACGATATACATAGATTTTTTACTGAAATTTAAAACTATGTTCCAATCTTTCTTTAATACAGTTAGAGACAATTTATCACTGGATGTATTAGAATCGTATTTTTTATCAAGATTAGGTAAAAGTAATGTAATGAACCCCGATAACAGAAATGCTATAGCATTCATATATATTGCAAACTCTGGTGTGCCAGTTATTAATAATATCCCCGCCACTGCTGGACCAATTAGAAATGCACCAGATCCTATTAAACTACGTAATGAATTGAAACGCTGTCTTTGCTCTACTGGAATTAATTTCGTCATATACGTCATGGCAGTCGGTTCATAAATCGCACTGGCCATGCTTATAAAGAATACTAAGAGATAGACAATCCAAAGGGATGGAACCAAGGGTAAAATAGCGATAAATACTGCACGATATATATCGAGATAAACCATTAACTTCCGCTTATTTAAACGATCTATCATACTTCCTGACCAAGCGTTTGTAAATAAAGCGGCTAATGGTTTTATCACATATAAAGTAGCAACAGCTAAGGCTGAGCCTCCCATATTATAGACAAGTATATTCAGTGCTATTAAGTAAATCCATGCACCTAAATTCGCAATACCAACTCCAGACAGTAGTAATAAAGGGTATTTCCAATCTTTAAGCAATTTTTTCACTTTAGGTCCCCGCTTTCTAAATTGTTTTAAAACAAAAAAAATCCCACCCCCAAGACTTAAAGTCTTAGGGACGAGATTTATCATCGCGGTGCCACCCTAGTTTATTAATATGTCGCCATATCAACCTTATCAGGTACTGCATTGTTTTCATGCTTATACCTTATCTCTATAACGGGAGCTCCCGTCACACCACCCCCTCATAAAAGGTTCCGATGTGCTGCTCAGAGGCTTGGTTCAATAAAGAATTTTTACTCCTTTTCAGCTAAATGGAGCTCTCTGTGAAAAATTCATTTTATTTACTCTTCTCTTCACTGCATTTAATTTTTTCCATATTATCACAAGTTTATTTAACTGTAAATAAAAAATAATCAGATATTTAAAGTTGTGTCATTTTTGCTTTTCGTCCAATTCGGCATACGAAACGCATTAGTTTTTTATGAAAATAAGGAAATATAGTAAAAAATACGTCCATTGTTTTTTTAAACGGCATTGGACATATTACTAATTTATTTTTATGAATAGATTTCAGTGCAATTTCAGCAAACTTGTCAGCTGAAATTGGCTTATTTGTTTTTAGTTGTTTCATAATGTGATTCTTATTCATATTAATTGCAATTGATTTTTCAAAGATAGGTGTATCTACAAAAGTTGGACAAAGCACACTTACATTTACACCGTATTCTTCTGCCTCATAATGTAATGAAGTTGTTAACCCTACAATAGCATGCTTTGTTGTAGCGTAGGCAGCACAAAGTGGAGCTGGTCCTAGTCCTGTAGCAGATGCTGTATTAATGATATATCCAAATCCTTGTGTTTTCATATGCTTATAAGCTGCTTGCGTACCATAAATTACTCCTAATAAATTTATTTCAATTATTCGTTTCCAATCATTTAATGACATATCTAGTACTTCTCCGTACATAGCAATTCCTGCGTTATTAAACATATAATCAATTCTTCCAAATTCATTATATATATTATTTATCAGTTTTTCGACAGATTCAGCATTTGTAACATTTAAATTTTCAAACCTAGCATGCTGATTGTTATTTCTAATATAATTCACAACTTCTTGGCCAGCAGTTTCATTAATATCTGCAATAATTATAAATAGCCCCTTATTGGCTAATTGAATAGATAAAGATTTCCCAATTCCAGAAGCTCCGCCAGTGATAATCGCGACTTTTTGCTCATCCATATAAACATCTCCCGTTGTCAATATATTTAAAGTATACGGACGAAAGTAAGAAATTGAACAATCGTTCTAATTAACGTATCACAATTCACTTATTTCTTTATTAAATGAATTATTTTAGCATATTGATTAGCAACCAATGCGGCGCCTTTACTATTAAAATGCACTCCATCTAAAGTCAAATATAGATCTCTTTTTTGTGATACAAGATCTATTTTTTCTTGCTTTTTTAAGAATAAAGCTTCCCACATTATCTTTATGGGGTTAGTTGCTATATATTCAGAGGGATTATTATTTTCGAGTAATGATGCAAATTCTATATATAAATCAAGGTACAATACATTTTCATATTGTTTCGATAGTGTAAATATAGTGTTTCCTAATACCCTTATTTGTTTATTCCATTCACTATTTATATTTTCTCCAACAATCGTAGGCGATACTGCAACGACTATGTTGGAGTGACTCATAATTTTCTCGAGCAATAGCTTATAGTGTTCTTGGAATTCCACTTCATTTGATGTTATTGGATTTGCTTTTACCTTTAATAGTTTTGTATAAATATCATTTACACCAATCCATAAGAAAGAAATATCAAAATGATTTTTGGGTATTTGGGAGCTTACTCGATTTGTTAAACTTATAACCGTTTCGCCTGGTTTACCAAGATTGTATAACGTATCATTCGGAAATTCTTCATTTAATATGTTATAAAATGAAATACCTGGCCTTCCTTCTGTTAAGCTATCTCCATATAATCCTATTTTCATTTCACAGAACTCCCCTTCCATAAATAAATGGAATAAAAGATGTAAGAGTGTTAAACAGGTTTGTTTGAAATAGAAAGCAAAAAAATTGTAATCGCTTCTTCAAATAAGAGCTCTAATTTTTCAGTTTCAATTGAATAGATAAACTGGCATAATCCACCTAGCCATGCTCCTAATAAAAGACTTGAGTTTTCAATATTGTTTATGAAGAATTCACCACTTTTTATACCTTCATCTAAAATTTGTTGATATGCAGTTAAGGGGACAACAGCTAAACCATAAAGTTGCTGAACTGTAGAAGAGTTTGTGCTTGGATCCGAAGCAAGTTCTTGACCTGCTTTCAATAAAGGGGTTGTATAATTATATAGTACATAGTTAGCCATTCCATATAATTTTTCAGTAGCGTTCTTGTAATCTTTTTCTGCTGTTATCCACTTTTCGTGCCAGTTTCGCATACTGTTTTTAGCTAAATAAACAAATAAGTTTTCTTTATTTTTATAATGATAATATATATGCCCTTTGCTGTAGCCGGATGCTTTTGCGATGTCTTCAATCGAGGTCCTTGTATATCCTTTTAAAGAAAATAACTCTGTGGCTTTTTCAGCTATAATTTGTTTGGCTAATTCGCCATCATATCGTCTTTTAGTCACAGGTGGCTCCTTTCACCTTGTAATCCTTAAAATTGAACGACTGTTCTAATTTATATATATGAAAGGGTTTTTGTTTTAGCAACTGATAAATGTTTTATTTAATATTTTTTATAAAAAATACGGTGCGTGAAATTGCTTGTCACCTTATCAAAAATAGCCTATTATCTATAGGCTATTTCAAAATCCTTATTAATTTGTATTCGCTTCTGCTAATGGTTGTAACGGAGGCTCTAAGTCTAGCTTTAAAGTAGCCCCTTCTTGTAAATCTTGTCCTTTTTCAATACTTTGACTCGTCACATAGCCCGTACCTGTCGTTTTTAAATCTAATTTAAATAATTTTGATAAATACATAACATCACGCATTGACCAACCTTTTAAGTTAGGCATTTTCACATTATTTCCTACTAGAAATATACGATCTCCTTCACTTATCACCTCATCAGCCTGTGGATATTGTTTTATTATCTTCCCTTCTCCTAATAATACTGGCTGAAGTTTCTCTTTTTCTGCAATATTTTTTACTTTATCCATCGATTGGTTCACATAATTTTGTGCTTTTATTTGAGATTGCTTCGTTGCATCTGCCATTTGTTTTTCTGTATATGGTTTCACCTTTAAATATTCTAAACTATTTTTCATAACTGGTTTAAAAATTTCAGCAAGAGGCTGAGCGCCGTACTCATCCCCCTTTAAATTCGGTTGCTTAATGGCTAAATATACGACTAATTGTGGATCATCAATCGGAGCCATTCCTAGAAATGAAAAAATGTAATTTTCCTTTCCTTCCATATATCGTCCATTTTCAGGATTTGGAATTTGTGCTGTTCCTGTTTTACCACCAATCGGATAACCATCAACTTTATACATCGTTCCCGTTCCTTTTGATGAAGTTATTACACGCTCCATTAAGTTCCTTACCTTATCTGCAGTTTCTTTTTTAATCGGATTCCCTATTTCTTTAGGTTGATTTTCCATAATAACTTGATTGTTTGTTGGATTTACAACTTTATCAACAATAAATGGCTTCATCATTTTCCCGTCATTCGCTATTGCTGTAGCAGCTTGCACTAATTGAATAGGAGTTACAGTTGAACCTTGACCGAAAGAAGTAGTAACTTGTTGAATCTGTGTGTTTAACAATAATGTATTTTTACTTTCTCCAGGTAGATCTATGCCTGTTTTTTGATTGAATCCAAATTTATTCATATACTTCTTAAAGTTGTTTGGCTTCAATAACTGATCTTCTAAAATAGAAAAGCCGACATTTGATGATCGTTCAAACCCTTCATCAAATGTAATAGAACCCCATCCATAACCACCATTATGGTCTTTAATCTCTGCTGAACCAACTGCGTATTTTCCTGATTGGAAATATTCTCTCCCGTTATATACACCTTCATTAATTGCTGCAGCTAATGTAAAAACTTTCATTGTAGACCCTGGTTCGTATGCGTTTGCAATTGGATCATTTAAAAAATATTCAATGTCTCCTTTGTTAGGATTATAACTAGGCTTACTAGACATGGCTAAAATCTTACCTGTTTTTGGATCCGCAATAATACCTACTAACATAGAAGGATCATAGTGTTGCTGTGCTTTATTCATCGCTTCTTCTAAAAAACTAGCAATTTGTTTATCTAATGTGAGATATACGTTATGCCCATTTTTAGCAGGTTCTATTTTTTCTATATCATTTGTAAGCGGAATTCCTTTTCGAGTGCCTACATATGAAATATTTCCATTTGTAGAGCGCAAATATTTATCTAAACTTTTTTCAAGACCAAATTTCCCTTCTGCATTGCCTTTATCATCTGGTCTTGCAAAACCTAGTATATAAGAAGCGAAATCTTCATTTGGATATACTCTGGCTTTTTCAGTTTTAAAAGATACACCTGGTATTTTTAAATCTTTAATTGTTTCCTTCACATTTCTAGATAAATTCCGACCAATTTTACCAATTTCAACTTGTGTACGTCCTTCATGGAAGTTTTTCATGATTTCCTCTTTATCAACTTCAAGCGCATCTGCTAAACGTTGAGCAGTGTCTTCTTTATCTTTTAATTTATCTTTTCCCTTTAAATTTACAACGATGCGATATGTTGTTGAATCTTGAACTAATACTTTCCCATTTTGGTCATAAATTGTACCACGATTTGCTTCCAGAACTCCATTTTTGTTATGTTGTTCATTCGCAAGATCCTTTACATTAACATTATGCACGACTCCTACAGCTTGAATATAAAATATACGTAAAAGCATAGTAAGAAACAAAACAATAAAAGCAATCATCATATATCGAGCGCCTTTATTCGTTTGAAGTTTATGCATACTTATCTCCTTTCCTTTACAATTTATTAATGCAAATATGCGCTTTTTTATTTTAGATACTATATTTTTCGAAGTTTTTTTAGTGAATTCCTCTAAAACGATAAGAAAACAATCTATGTTGCCAATTGTTTCTTATCGTTTTATGTTTTTACATATTAAATACGGTAAGTGAAATTTTAGAATCTTCAAATAAAAAGAACCTACTTTTTTGTAGGTTCTTAAGTTTACGATATGTGGTTATATTTCGCTAAAAAAGGAACTCGTTTTGCTACTAGTGCATACATTTTGAAAATAAAGTTTGCTAACGGTTCAAATATACGTGTACTTTGCATTACTAATCCGCTTGTAATAAATGTTAAGAACGCAGCACCAAGTATATCTAGAGGATAATGAACACCTACGTACATGCGTGATACACCGACTAATATTGCCCATATAAGCGCGATATATTTAAGTTTTTCTCCTCTAAGAATAAATGCGAAAGCAATCGAAAATACAAGTACGGAATGATCACTTACAAATGATGAATCTGCTGCATGCGGTACTAATTGATTTACATGATGTGTAATAAAAGGACGCGGATGATAATATACCGCATGTATAAGAACATTTACTAATAATGCAATACTAACTGAAAGTGTCGTATATAACACTGTATATTGTTTTCTAATTGCATTCTCTTTCTTTCCATTATTGAACCATAGGATAAGCATAAATAAAATAGCTACATATGGAACACTATTTGTAATAGCGATCATTAGCGTATCTAATAGCTTGGATGATCCAGCAAAATTATTAATCCATTGAAATACTGTGTAATTCATATTACTCTCTCCTTATTCTTTCTCATTGTACTTTAAATAAAGATACAAGTGTTCTTGACTTACACAGTATACAACATTAATATGAAAATGGGCTTAAACTTTTCTCATCTAATTCTCATTTTGCTACTATTAATTTGACAATCGTGTAACTATTTACACGTGCTAAATCTGTATAAAAGTTGTAAAACATTTAAAATAGTATGGTAAACACTCTATGTATGAAAATAATACTTAACATGTTCATTTAAATATACTCGCTACGAAATCATATTTTCATTTCATACGAAGGGCTATATTACCGAATTGTTCTCCTTGCTGCATTCGATTTAAAGCTTGAATTGCTTCTTCTAATGGATATACTTTATCAATGATTGGTTTAATATTATGTTCCTCTATAAAATGAATCATCTCATTAAATTCCTCACTACTTCCCATTGATGTTCCCATAATATCGATTTGATTATAAAATAATGCTCGTAAAGGTAATTCAATTTTATCTCCTGAACTTGCACCAAAATTAACGATTCTTCCATTTGGTTTTAATATATCAAAATATTTTAAGAAAGTTGCTGGCCCTATACTATCTATAATTAAATCTACTTTTTCGCCATGTAAGCACTCTTCCCAATTACCAGAACTATTAAAAGAAAAGTCTGCTCCATATTTTTCTGCAGCCTTTCTTTTGCTCTCTATCCTTGAAGTAACACTCACCTTTGCTCCGATTGCTTTAGCAAATAACATAGCATAAGTAGCTACACCACCGCCAATTCCCGGAATTAGAACATGTTCTTCGGATTTCAATCTACCTTTTGTGAAAAGCGCTCTATATGCAGTTAATGCCGATAAAGATAACACACCCGATTCTTCCCACGAAAGATAGGATGGCTTTTTCACTACATTTTCAGCTGGCAGAATAACATATTCGGCAAACGTTCCATCTGCTGGTCCACCTAATACTTCAGGTAACTCTGGTATTTCATGAGTATTATTCCATCCAATACTAGGATTTATAATAACCTCTGTATGTAGTGTGATATTTGAAACACCTTCTCCTAATTCCGTAACAATACCTGCACCATCTGATCCTAAAATTAAAGGTGATTTCATTTCTCTTCTATTATTTATTATAAATAAATCACGATGATTTAAACCTGCTGCTTTTAATTTCACTTTAACTTCCCCAACATTAGGAGTTATCTCAGATGATAATTTATATTCTAAACCTTTTAATCCTTTTTTATGTTGATGTACAATAGCTTTCATTCATTATTCCCCCTTAATACTTTCAATGTACTAGAAATATCGAAATAAATAAAATAATTTGATTAATAAGCATCAAAAAAGGAGGAAATACAAAATGTATTCCTCCTTTTAAAGAGTTTTTTCAAAAAGAATTTTCTACCTTTAACTATTAATGAGTAGCATAAGGAAATGTAATCGTAACAATTGTTCCTTCGTTTTCTTTACTCTCTAATTGAATAGCTCCGTTATATTTTTCTACAAGCCTTTTTGCTATAGATAGACCCAGACCATTTCCACCCTGTTTTCGACTTCTCGCTTTATCGACTCTATAAAAACGATTAAGAACAAATGGTAAATCCCCTTCAGGTATTCCCGCTCCATGATCTATTATGCGAATTTTAACTTTTCCCGATTGTATACTTGATTCAATGCAAATATACTTATTAACTTCTTTTGCATATTTCACTGCATTATCCATTACAATAATAATAACTTGCTCTAAGTAAGATGATGGCATTGAAATATATGCTTCCTCTGCATCCAATTTCATATCAAATTGAAAGTCAGTTTGAAGTACTGCAAAGTTTTGTGTAACTTGTTTTAATACGCTATTAACATGGACTTGTTCGACTGCTATTGGATGCATCTGTTCTGATTCAGCTCTTGATAGCTCTAGCAATTCTGAAACTAATTTATTTAATCGATCTACTTCTTTTAGACTGGATTGAAGAGATTTATCCAATACTGCTGGATCATTTTTCCCCCATCGATTCAGCATTGATAAGTGCCCTTGAATAATTGTTAATGGTGTTCGTAATTCATGCGATGCGTCTTCTACAAACTGTTTTTGCTGTGTAAAAGAAGTTTCTACCTCATCCATCATTTCATTAAAAAGAATCGATAATTTTGCGAGTTCATCATTATTTTCTCGTACTGGAACTCTTTCATTTAGTCCGTTTTTCTTAATGCGCTTCATCGTATCCGTTATGTTTTGGACACTTGATAAAAGCTTTTTCGTTATAAGTATCCCGCCTAAAAAACTAAGCACTAATCCACATATCCCTGCGATAACCATTACCACTAAAATTATTTTTAATAAATGATCAAATGTCTCTAAGTTTTTCGCAAGTTCAATAGTTCCTGTAAATTCTTTTGTTTGAATTGGTATTCGTTCAATTAAAATTCGATCTTCTATCTGTCTTTTTATAAATGATTCATCTTGTGAAACCATTTTTGGTTCTATCCACGCTTCATTAAAATCTCGCGAAACAGTAACAATGGATTTTCCATCATTTCCTATAATACGAATCATTTGATGTTTATCAATCATATTGTTAAGAAATTCTTTACTATTTTCAAATGTTTTGCTCGAGAGTGTATCATTTTTATCTTGAAAATATGCTGCTATTTCTGTCACTTGTCTGTTTATTTGTTTCTGTTCATAATCTATAGTCCACTTATTAATTACAATGAATTGTAACGCGCTATACAAAATAAACAATATGAATACAAGTGTAGTGGACCAAAGTGTTAATTTCCACTTTATAGGTAAATTTCGAATTCGGTACATAATGTTTTTTATCATTTCATTATATATCCAGCACCGCGAACTGTTTGGATATATTCCTCCTTATCTACACTATGTAACTTATTCCGTAAATAACGAACATATACATCAACGATATTTGTCTCAACCATTGCATCATATCCCCATACTTGGTCAAGTAAAATATCACGGGTAAGAACTCGATTAATATTTTTCATAAACATAAGCAGTAGCTCGAATTCTTTATTTGTAAGTTCGATTTCTTCATTTCCTTTAGTTATAGTTCGAGATTCAATTTGAAGCTGTAAGTCTTTAAACGTAAGAGAAGATGTGTGCTTATGCTCTATATTTTCTTCTCTTCTAAATATAACTCTCATACGTGCTAAAAGTTCTTCAATCGCAAACGGTTTTGGAAGATAATCATCAGCTCCACTATCTAACCCTGTCACACGGTCCATAATACTATCACGAGCAGTCAACATAATAATAGGTGTATTTTTAGTTGCTCTTAGTCGACGACATACTTCCAGTCCATTTAATCCTGGTAACATTAAATCAAGTAAAATGAGATCATAACTATTTTCAAGTGCTACTTCTAATCCCTTTCTTCCATCAAGTTGTATATCTACTTTATATCCTTCGTACTTTAATTCTAATTCTAAAAACTCTGCTAAGCTTTCCTCATCTTCAATAATTAATATATATTGCAACGATACTTCCTCCTATACGATTAAATGAATAAGCAATCCTATTCCGAATATAACCGCAATGAATTGATGTACTTTTCGATACATCTTCAATTTTGTTTTCTGATTAGATTTCTGTAAAACAAATCCTGCAATCCCTAATGCTATTAAGGCTAATAGAGAAAATATACCACTGTATATTAGTATAATATGACGACTTCCTTTTATTAAAAAGTAAATACCGTGAGTAGTCGCAACAGCTATTACAGCGTATCCAATTAATACGTGAAACTGTTTTATAAAAAGATATAGCTCTTTAATTATTTTAAATCCGTGCATATTTTTCTTCTTTAAAAATAACCATATTTGACGTAACAACCATAATGATGCAGCTAGAATTGCCCCATATTCACCGAAAGAACCTAATTTCTTATTTAATCCTTTTACATTTAATACATTCCCGTACAAAACATTAATAAATAGCAATGCTACACTGCAAATAATAATAGTAATACCTATTATTTTAACATACATATGAACATATTTATTTCTTAGTATCTTTTCCATTTTTTATCCCCTTACTTATAAAGGCTTTGTAACAAGCAGTGTATCAAATAAAAAAGAAAGTAACATGAGAGAAAGATTAAAATAAAATGAGAATTTCAAAACGACTTAAATTTTGTATAGATCCCTTTTAGCTAAAATTATTATTTTTTGAATAAACGGGGCTTTTTCATTTGTATAAGCAACTCGATCGAAAGGATATGTAGTAGCAAGTCTTTCTTTTAAACCTCTATATTCTTTTCGTGCCCATTCATGCTTTATGAGAAAATCTCGAAATAAAAGGTTGTTCTTCCATTCTTCACTATTATAAATATAAACATGTAAATGGTGGGTACCAGCTCTCCATTTCCCTTTTCTAAAAAAACGCCAATTAGAGTTTTTTTTAGGAACATATTCATATCCAATTTCCGCAAGGCTTTCAGTCCAATTTTCAGTAATTTGTAAGTTTGTTACGCCAATCATCATATCAATAAGAGGTTTAGCTCCTAATCCTTCTACCGCTGTACTTCCTATATGTTCCATTGTTATCACTTCTTTATTTAATAAAGACGTAATTTTATTTTTTTCATTTAAAAACTCTTTATGCCAATGATGTTGGTACGGTTTAATTATGATTTTTTCATCCATTTTCTTTCCTCCTTATAACTGTACATCATTATATTTATAAAATTTCACGTTAATAACATAGGGATTTCACAAAATATGTCGAATACTGCAATATACAATTTAATTATATTTAATCCGAGGTGAATAATGAAAGATATTCCAGTTGAAATTCAGTTAAATAATATAACATTCCAATTAAAAGAGCATCATAATTTTGATTGGCTTATGAAATTAGGAAAAGTATTTGTAGCTTTTGATCAACAAGATTCGGGTAATATTTGCTTTGGGGTTGAAAAGAATGGTCAAAAGAAATTTATTAAATATGCAGGGGCACAAACAATAGCATATAAAGGGTCTACAGATGCAGCGATAATAAGATTAAAAAATTCAGTTATTCTTTACAATGAATTAAAGCACAATTCACTTATAAACTTAATTGGACACTTTCCAGTACAACATGGATATGTTTTAATTTTTGAGTGGTTTGATGGTGAATGTCTTCATCCGCACTGGAGTTTCCCACCCCCGGCGAAATATAAAGATTCTAACTCACCATTTTATAAATATAAGAAATTATCCGTTAAGGACCGACTTATTTCATTACATTCTATTTTTTCTTTTCATGCTTATGTAGAGCATAAAAACTATGTAGCTATTGATTTTTATGATGGTAGTATTTTGTATAACTTTAAAACAAATGAAACAAAAATTTGCGAAATTGATTTATACAGCAAAAAACCTTACATAAATACAATGGGGCGATTATGGGGATCATCACGCTTTATGTCCCCTGAAGAATTTCAGCTTAACGCAATAATAGATGGAAAAACGAATGTATTTAATATGGGTGCAATGGCTTTCACACTTTTAGGTGGCGGACAAGATCGTTCCTTTATAAAATGGGAAGCTAGTAAAGGTTTATTTGAAATAGCTTATCGTGCTGTAAATGAAAATCGAAGCGAACGCTATGCGTCAGTTGAAGAATTTTATAATGCATGGTTAGAAGTACATACTACTCAGAAGCTATAAAAAATTTATATATTTATTAGACATATGTAAAACTATTACTTTTATAATGTATAATACATATGGAATTGAAATTCAGGATAACGGGGCATGTATTATGAACTTTATTTACATAAATCAAAATGTTTTAAATAATCTTCTTTATATTTTAAGTAGTATATTTGTTTTTTATTTCGTTTATGATAGTGGGCTCTTTGGGAAAAAATACAAAAAACTACTTATTATTCTTTGTACGAGCATCCCACTTATTTTATGTATGCGATATCCTATCTATATGGATGAAAATTGCATTCACGATTTAAGACAAATACCCTTTTTAATAGGAACACTTTATGGTGGGTTTCCTGTCGGTATTATATTACTCATTATTTTATTAATAACACGTTTTATGTTTTATGGTTTTAGTCTATTAACAATTATTGTTTATGGAACAATATTTATTATTACAGCATTCGCATCAGCTAAATTTAATACATACAATAGAAAAATTAAAGTAGCTTCGTCTATGTTTTTAACTTTTTTCCTTGCAATATTTACAACTGTTATTGTTTTAACTTTATCAGATTTTGAAGTTAATAATTTATATATTATTTATTTTATTCTATTACCAACTACATTAATGTTATTTGTTGTCTATTTTAATGAAGTTTTAAAAGATGCGGTAATCATGCGATCAAAGTTAATTAAAATTGAAAAAATGGAGATTGTCAGCCAACTCGCTGCTAGTATTTCACATGAAGTAAGGAATCCTTTGACTGTCGTAAAAGGATTTACTCAACTTTTAAAAATACCCAATTTAACCCCAGAGTCCAGGAATGAATATATTGAACATATACTTGAAGAGTTAAATCGAGCACAAATAATTATTGATGATTACTTAACTTTTGCTAAGCCAGCATCAGAGAAACTAGACCGTATCTCTGTGGAGCACGAGTTACATCGAGTAATTAATATGATATTGCCTTTATGTAATATGAACACTATTAATATTACAAAAGAGTTCTCCGGGGGGACAATTATTGGTAATACACAGCACTTCCACCAATGTTTTTTAAACTTAATTAAAAACAGTATTGAAGCAATGCCTAGTGGCGGTGATCTAATTATTTCTGCAACTGCTAGTAATAATAAAGTCATAATAAGGATTCAAGATAGTGGAATTGGAATGTCGCAAGAGCAAATAAATCGATTTGGCGAACCATATTTTAGTACAAAAACGAAAGGTACTGGTTTAGGTACGATGGTTGCTGTTAAAATTATCGAAACAATGCAAGGTACTTTAAAAATCCGAAGTATTGTTAATAAAGGAACGGCTCTAACTATTACATTCCCAAAATATAGTGATGAGAGTATTCCATATAATAAATAAAAAAGGAGCCATTATGCTCCTTTTTTATTTCGATACAACAAGTATCTGCTATGTTTTTTTAAGTTTACATTTTGTGAAGACTAATTAGAAATTAGTACCCTTAGCTCCAACAGCTACATCCAACAATAATTAATAAAATAAATAACACAACTAATAAAGCGAAACCTCCACCAAAACCACAAGAACCACCGAAGCTCATATTTTCTCCTCCTTTTGGTTTGAAAACTAATAGGTAGTTGATCATTTTTAACTGGTTCGTATTATACAGTATGTGTATATC